>JAPLCG010000035.1 GCA_026392385.1 Solirubrobacterales bacterium | reverse complement strand
TACCGTTCCATCAGCATCCTTTACAAGGGTCGCACCCTTCGAGAATGGCGCTGGGACAACTCTGCGAAGTTCCTGTTGAGGGTTAGTCCCAACCGCGACTGCCCTCGCAGCCGCGCGTGCTGCGACTGCCGCAAGCGATGCTGTTTGGGCCGCGATCGCCACCTGCCAGACGGCGAGACCGAGCAGAATTAGGACAGGAAGCAGAGCGACCAACTCGACGCTCGCCTGACCACTGCGGTGCGAGTAACTTGGCATACGAACAGCCTGCTTGCTCACCTCTTAAATGTCTGCCCCATCCTGCAACAGAACTCCGCCGGAGCGGAGGCGAATCCACGCGGGAAGCTAAAGCTGCTGCCAGCTACGCCAGCTGAAAAAGCCACCACCAACAGTGGCGCCAACCATCAGAAGCCAAACGACTGACCCTCCGACCGTTGACCAGAGCGAAACCCGCCCTGCCAGTACGAGCATTGCCAAACCGAGTGTGCCGTAGATGATTGCCCGCTCGCGGTCGTCAAGTCGCTCTAAGTCAAAACGGTGCCGCCGCCCGAAGCTGTAAATCGACCAGATGATCGCCGCCGTCATGGCAGCCCCGAGCAGTTCTAGAACGACTGCTGCCCCCGCACCACCACCAGGCAACTTCCATACGACTGCGGCAACTATCAATACAGCAGCTACTCGAGCGACAGGTGAATTCACTGACTACTTGGCTGCGCTAGCGCGAGCAGCCTGCTTTGCAGCGCCCTTCTCAGACTTACCAGACTTCTTGAGGTCGTCCTCCGGCTTCCCGATCCGGGGAGCGAACCGGTAGCCGACACCGAAATGAGTGTGAATGTAGGTCCACGTCGGAGAGACTTGAGCCAGCTTGTGACGCAGCTTCCGAACGAAAACATCAACCGATCGATCACCGTGAGCCATCTGATAACCCCAAACACGCTGGTAGATCTCATCGCGTTCGATCACCTGTCCCTCGTTGTCCGAAAGCAGGTGAAGGAGTTCGAACTCGCGGCGGGTTAGATCCATGCTCTCGCCGGAGCAGAAGGCCTGGAACTGATCGGGACGCACGGCAATTTCACCGGCGAGGACTGGCTCGCGAACAAGCGCCCGTGCCGGACGACGACGCCGCAGTACAGCCTCACCACGAGCGATTAGCTCCTCGGGGTGGCACGGCTTAGTAAGCCAGTCGTCGGCACCGGCTCGGAGGCCACGAACACGCTGACCGACGGAACTCGTACCGGTGCAGATAACCAAACCAAGTTCAGGAAGGTTGACCCGCGTGTACTCAATTGCTTCCGCCCACTGCGGCCCGAGCAGCGCAATGTCAACAATCAGCAGGTGCAGTCGCATCTCGACAAGTGCATCAATCGACGGGATTGAGGTCAGCTCACGCTGCTCCCATCCGAGCGTGCTCGATCGGCGACGGAGGACAGTTAGGAAACCGCTGTCTCGGTCAACCAGCGCGATTCGAACGTTGCCGACCGAGTGCCGCGGGAGTGCATCAAGGTTTGGACTACTTGGCGCGCTTGTCGTTGCGGACATTTGAGTTAAAGCCTACACATGGTTTTGAACATCGGTGTCAATTGATCTACCTTGTTCACAACTCGTTCACACGGAATTTGCAGGAATTTCGCATCGCCGCCGGACCTATCCGCGGAACGCCAGTGTCTCAAGCGCATGTGCGACCCCCTCACAGGCGTCAACTGCAGCCTCAAGCGACTCGTAAACATCCTTCCAGCGGATCACGACCATTGGGTCGATTCCACCAGCAAACAGCGCGCCAAGCCCTTCTCTGCTGACCCGGTCACCCTCGTTTTCAAGTCGATGAAGTTCAACGATCCGAGAGGCGGTGTCATTGCCGCGGCGCAGATCGCCAAGTACTCCAGCGACCTCAGAGCCAGCTTCGGCGAGCAGCCGGCCGAGCTCGTTCGCCTGCTCCATTGGCCCTTCGATCCGATAACGGCCGATCGCATCGGCCGCCTCCTCAATGTGGTCAACGATGTCATCAACTGCCGATGCCAAGGTATGGAACTCGCGGGCATCACGGAGCGGCTTGCCGGGAGCATCGAGCCGGCGGAGAATCGCGTGCGTGATCCGGTCGCCCTCCTGCTCAGCCTCAACGATCTGTGCAGCTATCCCCTCCGAATCAGGAATCGAAACCAGCAACCTTGAGATCAGGGCTGCCGCACGTTCAGCGTTAGCGCCCGCCCGTTCAAAGAGCTTTAGTAGCCCACGATCTTCAGTTCCCTTGCGTGCCATTTCGGCGAACGCTACTAGCCGCGCGAAGGATCGCCACGCTCTGACTGCGAAGCGTCAGCAAACTCGCGGAACACGCCGGTTGAAACGAAGGCGATCTGCTCGCCAATGTCAACCGCATTGTCCCCCACCCGTTCAAGGCAGCGCCCGACAAGGGTCATTGTCATCGCCCACTCGCGGAGGTCTGTGTCGCCACCTACCTCTAGCGCTCGGCGGAAGATCGACCTGTTCAACTGGTTGACGCGCTGATCGCGCTCAGCAAGGTCGAAGGCCATTGCCGGATCCTGCTGCTCAAGTGCCTTCATCGCCTGACGAACAATCTCGCGAACCGCGAGCCCCATCTCCTCAACCATTCTCAGAATTTCAGGATCGGTTGTTGGTTCGTGGCCGGTAACCGGAATCAACTTCGAAATGTTCACGCACTGATCCCCCATCCGCTCCATGTTGCGGATTACGTGCAAAAGAGCAGCGAGCAATCTAAGGTCGGCTGCGACCGGGGTTTGACGCGCCAAGAGTGAGAGCACGCCCTGGTGAATCTGCAGGTAACGGCCATCAATCTGGTCATCATCAGCAACTACAAGGTCGGCAAGCTCAATGTCATGGTGGGCGAGCGCCTCAAGCGAGCGGTCGAGCGCACCGACTACAAGTTCAAGCCCCTCAAGTGTGTCTCGCTGCAGACGCTCGATTTCGCCGCGGTACTCAACACGGCGCGGCATATCTTTCTTCTGCTGCTCAATCCCCATTCCTCAAAGGTAGCGAACCAATGAGTCAATCGATCGACTTTGCTTGAAATGTTGCCTGTCGCAAGTTTGGTTGTTGCTCGCTATCTGAGCGATTGATAGGTATCGTAGAAAGCCGATGGGCGGTCAGGGAGGCCGCCTCGCAATGAGAATCAGGAGAGACCGTTGAATAAGATTCGGATACCGCTCGCATCACTCGCAGCGCTTTCAGCAGTGATCGTCCCCGCCACAGCTTCAGCTGCACCACGGGAGGCCTACGTCAAGTATCCGACAACCGTTAAATCGGGCCCCGCAGCCTGCAACTACGCAGGCACTCTGCAGGTTGGGCCTGCAAGCGCGAAGAACGTTCTTGTCTTGATCCCAGGCTATCTCGGCGGATCAGGCGACTTCCGTGTACTCGGTCGCAGGCTCTCCGCCAAGCTTCCAAACACTCAGATCTGGGGCGTTGACCGTCGCAGCCAGTGCCTTGAAGACACAAGCATCTTCGAGACAGGCACCCCCGCTCAGGACCTCAGCTACTACTTCTTCAATAACCGGATTGGCAGCAAGAAGTTTGCTGCTCCCGCAATTGGCAGCCCAGGAGTCGAAGCGGCACGCGGTTGGGGCCTCCCAACGACCCTCTCCGACATCAACGATGTCATCACCGCAGCACATGCAGTCGCAGATCCCAAGGGTGGCAAGGTTGTTCTAGGCGGACACTCGCTCGGCGGCTCACTCACAGACCTGTATGCCGTGTCCGACTTTGGTGGCACGCCCGGCTATCAGCGCGTTAAGGGACTTGTACTGATTGACGGCGGCGCTCGCGGCACGTTCGGGTCGGCACCAGATGAAGCAAAGACGACTGCCGATATTGCAGCCAATGCAACCGGTACGCCGTTCTCAAGCCTCTTCCCAGGTATTGCATCGCACTACCAAGGGATCTTCGTGAGCCTGTCAGCCAAGTACGCACTCGCTTTCCCAACGGGCGCGTCAGCTCTTCAGGGGCTGCTCAACAATGTTGGACTCAGCGCCTTCACGCGCAAGACGACGGCAGGCAAGCTGACCAACGATGCCGGCCTTGGCTTTGCGTTCGATGCCGACACATCACCAGCCGCAGCAGTACTGCTGCGCTTCAACATGGGTGGGCTGAAGACACCGAAGCCAGCAAGTCCAAACACGCCACAGGGCTGGAAGGACGGCGGCCTGACAGACCTCAAGGATGTCAAGACAATGTTCGGCACCGACGTTCCGCGCGGCAACTTCGTCGAGTGGTACTTCCCGAAGCGTCTTGGAATTGATGTTGCTGCAGCTAACGGTCTAACGCAAACGGCCTTCACTGACAGCCTGGTTGATCAAAGTGGCAGCGGGATCAAACTTCGCCACTGGGCGAATGTAAATGTTCCGCTTTACGCCTTTGAGACGAACCTGACCTGCACCGGCAGCTTCACGAACTCGAGTTCAAAGTGCGGCGTACTTACCGGTGCAAACTCATTCAAGAACGGATCAAAGATTGCCACTGCAAACTTTGTGGAGGCTAAGGATCACGCTCAGTACCACCTCGATCCGCTCG
>JAPLCG010000029.1 GCA_026392385.1 Solirubrobacterales bacterium | reverse complement strand
GCCTGATTAGCAGCGTCGAGACCGATGATTGCCTCGGCAATCTCACCGTTTACATTTGCGACGGCTGTCGTGACGCCCTTGCCCATCCAGTCGTCGCCACCATCGCGCAATTCGGTTGCCTCAAACTCACCTGTTGAGGCTCCTGAAGGAACTGCAGCTCGCCCCCAGAGTCCCGAGTCAAGTGCCACCTCAACCTCAACGGTTGGGTTACCACGGGAGTCGATTATCTGACGGGCATGTACTGCGGCGATCTTGCTCATTTCGGTTCTTGGCTTCCCTGGTCGAGAGTTGTCTGCACATAGAGGCGCAGCCGATCTTCAGGCTCTAGATCCTCCCACGCGAGTCCGTCGGCTGCGGCGCGGTCAGCTGCGGCCTGAACTCGCCCGCTGAAGCGATTGGCCGATGCTCGCAATGCCAGCTCAGGGTCAACCTTCGCCTTGCGCGCGCAGTTGACCGCCGCGAACAGTAAATCGCCATACATCCGATCGAGATCCGGAGCGTCGCTCGTAGAGGCCTCAGCAAGCCCCCTAGCGGCCTCGGCGAGTATTTCTAGGGCATCGCCAAGGGTTGTCGGGTCAAAGCCGCTCGAAGCGCTGCGTCGCTGCATTTTGCGCGCATAGAGAAGCGCCGGCAGGTTTTCCGGGACCTCGCCGAAGATCCCTGGCTCGCGACCGCTCTCATCGGCCTTAATCGCATCCCAGTTTGCAAGTACATCACCAGCATCTTCAACCTCAACCTCGCCGAAGACATGCGGATGCCTGCGAACAAGCTTTTCATGGCAGTGATCGGCGACAGTTGCGAGGTCGCCCGCGCCTCGCTCCTCCAGCAGTAGCGAAAGAAAGTGGACTTGAAAGAGCACGTCACCAAGTTCGTCAACCATCCGAGCGTCATCACCGCGCATCGCCGCATCGGCAAGCTCATATGCCTCTTCAAGCGTATGCGTAACAATCGTCCGCTGGTCCTGCTCGCGATCCCACGGACACTGCTCGCGCAGAGTCCGTGTCAGCTCATCGAGCCGCTCAACTGCTGCCGAATTGCGCGCTGCCGTCAACTCTGACGGAAGCGATCAGCCGCCAGCTGGCGGCGCCTGCTGGGTTGCCCCACCCGGCTGGGCGGGAGCTGCCTTCTGCTTCGGAGCGTTGTTGCAAAGTTCAACGACGTAGTACTGGGCGCACTCAGTGCGTGACTTCCAACGTGCTTGGAAGTCCTTGACGAAGGCTGCCAAAGCTGCTTGCTGGTTTGCAGCAATCACCTGCTGGCTGATCTGCTTCTTGACCTTCTCAAGCGGCGTCAGGTTAGCGGCCTTGACATTGCTGACATCAACGATGTACCAGCCAAATGCTCCCTTGACAGGCCCAACTACAACACCCGGCTTAGCAGCGAAGGCGGCCTTGTCAACGGCCGGATCCTGCTGACCCTTGGTTGCACCCTTTACGACACCGCCGGAGTTCTTGGTTGCCGCGTCGGTCGAGTACTTCTTGGCGGCATCCGCCCACGAAGTACCGCTAGCAACAGCGGCCTTGGCTGCATTCGCATCAGCTTCGCTCTTTGTCAGGATAAGGCTGACATCGCGCTTCTCAGGCGTACCGTACTGAGCCTGGTTCTTGTCGTAGAAGGCCTTGATCTGAGCATCAGTTGCAGTGCCCTTGTCCTTGATGACCTTCTCGCGAATCTTCTGTGCGAGCGCGTCACTGCGAACGCGATCGAGTAGATCGGCCTTCGTCTCACCGGACTGCTTGAGGAAGTCTTGGAAGGCCTTCTCAGTTGGGAAGGCTCCCTTCTTGGTCTGCTCAAACTTCTTGTTGATTTCGGCATCGGTGACCGAAATTCCCATTGAGGCAGCCTCGCCGCGGATCCAAGCTGATGAAATCAGCAGCTGCATTACCTGAGGCATCGTCTGATCAAACTGGCTCTTGCAGAGCGTCTTGATCTGCGCTGCGGATGGAGCTGGCGCTGCCTTCGTTGCGCCCTTCTTTGCTTCCGCAGTCTTCGTTGCGATGCACTGATCAAAGTCTGGCGGGCTGTAGATGAAGGTTGCGCCCGTTGCGCCACCCTGAGTCTTGGAAGCGACATCCATCCAGTGGTTGAACTGTGTCTTGAGGATTGGACTGTCGGAAATCGTGGCGACTGAATCGGAGGGCACACCGCCGCAGGCAGCTACGACTGCAGTGGTGGCGATCAGGGCGGACGAAATGAGGAGTGTCTTAATTGTGCGCATCGCGGCGAGACAATAGCGCAGCGGCTCCCGAATCACGCCGCTGCAGCGGCAGCAGTCGCCGCGAGAGCATCGGCGAGACCAAGTGCGGCAGCCAAACGCTCACCGGGATCATCCCCGCAACGAAGGCTCGCCGAGTGGCGGCCGGATTCGTACATTGCACCTTCACACCGCTCTCGCAGGTCCTTCAAGCCAGAGCTGTCAAGGCCAATTGGTCCGACAGTCAGCTTCCCGCCTCGGAAGACAACTTCACGAATTCCGGCCTCACCGAACCGGATGCGAACTCGCTGCAGCTCGAAGAGCCGTTCGAGCGGCTCGGGCAGCGGACCAAAGCGATCAACGAGCTCATGCTTGATTTCCTCAAGCGCAGAAACCTCATTTGCGGAGGCGACGCGACGGTGAATGTCGATCTTGCCCCGCTCATAATCGACATAGTCGCCTGGCACATAAGCATCAACGGGAATGTCGAGCCGGACTGGCTCAACTTCAGTCTCGTCCTCACCTTCAAGTTCAGCGACGGCCTCGTCAAGCATCCGCAGGTAGAGCTCAAAGCCGAGTGCTGCGACATGCCCCGACTGCTCGGAGCCAAGCAGGTTGCCCGCACCGCGAATCTCGAGATCACGCATTGCGATTCGGAAGCCTGACCCCAATTCGGTGTGGTCAGATAGCGCTGCAAGCCGCTTCGAGGCGTCAGGTGTCAGAGCAGCTGCGGCTGGGTAGAAGAGGTAGGCGTGAGCGCGGTCACGACCGCGGCCGACCCGTCCACGAATTTGGTAGAGCTGGCTGAGTCCGAGCATGTCGGCCCGTTCAACGATCAGCGTGTTCGCCTCGGGGATATCGATTCCAGCCTCAATGATGCTCGTACAGACGAGCACGTCACTCTCACCACGGATAAAGCCAAACATCCGCTCCTCAAGCTCCGACTCATCGAGCCCGCCATGAATGACGGTGACCTTGGCACTCGGTACGAGCGCAGTCAGCCTCGACGCGGCTTCGTCAATCGTCTCGACTCGGTTGTGAAGATAGAACGCCCGTCCTCCACGATCAAGCTCCCGCTCAATTGCTGTCACAACAAGGCTCTCGTCGAACTCGCCAACAAATGTCTTGACAGGGCGCCGCCCCTCCGGTGGCGTCTCAATCACGCTGATGTCTCGAACTCCCGCCAGCGACATCTGCAGGGTCCGCGGAATCGGAGTCGCGCTCATCGCCATCACGTCGGTTCGCAGGCGCAGCTGCCGCAGCGACTCCTTCTGCCGCACTCCAAAGCGCTGCTCCTCGTCGACGATTATCAGCCCGAGGTCCTTCGGCTTCAGATCCCGACCAAGCAGTCGGTGCGTGCCAACAAGAACATCGACCTTGCCTTCGTTGAATGACTTGATTACCTCAGCCTGCTGCTCCTTTGAGCGGAAGCGGCTGATCAGATCAACGAGCAGCGGGTAGTCGTTGAACCGCTCGCTAAAGGTTCCGAAGTGCTGCTGGGCAAGGATCGTCGTCGGGACAAGCACGAGCACCTGCTTGCCCTCGGTCGAGCACTTGAAGGCGGCCCGCAGTGCCACCTCAGTCTTGCCGTAGCCAACATCACCACAGATCAGCCTGTCCATCGGCTGCGGAGATTCCATATCGACCTTTACTGACTCAATTGCCTCAAGCTGATCGCCAGTCTCTCTGTGCGGAAATGCGTGCTCGAAGTCTCGTTGCATCTCACCATCAGGAGGGAAGGCATGACCGCTGCGACGGCGCCGTTCGGCATAGAGCGACAGCAGCTCGCCAGCCAGCAGTTCGGCGGCGGCCTTCGCCTTGCCCTTCGCTCTCTCCCAGGCCGTTCCACCAAGCTTCGAAAGCTGTGGGTCTTCGTCCCGCGCACCGAGGTAACGGGAGATCTTCGCGAGCTGATCAACCGGTAGGAAGACCCGATCACCACCGGCGTACTCAAGCTCTAGATAATCGCGTGTAACGCCCGCGACCGCCTTCGTGTCGAAGCCTGTGAAGCGGGCTACACCGTGATCCTCATGGACGATCACATCGCCAGTGTTCAGGTCGGAAAACGATGCCAATACAGCGCGGCCGTGGCGCGGGGTTTTCCGACGGGCGCGGCGGCGAACGAGTCGATCGGCGGGGATCACTGCGAGCTTCAGCTCCGGTGCAACAAAGCCCTCCCTTAGGTTCGCAACCGCAAAGCTGACTGCGCCCTCATCGGGCACCCCGTCAGCAAGCTTGCCTGCCGTAACGCGAAGCAGGTTCCATGCGGCACGATCAGCATCCCCCTCACGCGGGAATGTAATCACGGCCCGGTAGCCATTGCGGATCAACTTTTCGAGCTCGGGCTCAGCCTCTTTCATAGAGCGCGCTGCGGCATCCGGAGAGCCGCCTCTGACCGCAATCGCCTGACCGGAATCGAGCGCCGAGAGCCGCACACCAACCTTCTCGTCAATCGACGCGAGTAACTGCTCAGGAGGAATATGAAGTGCATCGGCATCTTCAGATCCGTGCAAGGCGAGAATGTCCTCCCACCAGTCGGCTAGCGCCGGCGCGATCTCCTCAGCGGCAGCGACCATCACAACGACATCGCCAGCTAGTTCAAGTGGCGAGCAGTAGCGATCAAGCGGCAGGAGTTCATCAAGCGGTGGTCGATCTTCGAGCTCTTCCAGCGCCGCTATTTCGGCCAGTTCACGGTGCTCAGCGGCCAGTTCAGCGGCTGGCGCGACCTCAACGACATCGACATCTCCGAGTGAACGCTGGGTGAAGGTTGAGAACCAACGCATTGACTCGATCTCGTCGCCGAACAGATCAACGCGCAATGCATGTTCTGAGGTTGTTGGATAGAGGTCGAGAATCCCACCGCGTACCGCGAACTGTCCTCGCGCCGCGACCTGGTCAACCCGCTCGTAGCCAGCCTCAACAAGTGCAGCCAAGGTTGCCTCAAGGTCGAGCGGCTCGGCCTTTACTAGCCGAATTGAGGCTGGCCGCAGCGCCGATTCAGGCACCCGCTCGGCGAGAGCCACGGCGCTGGCAACGACGACTGGTGCTCCATGAGTGCCCTCGCCGCCAACAAGAGCTTCAAGAGCGGCGAGCCGCAAGCCGACGAGGTGAGGCGGCGGAGCAAGGTGCGAACCTGAGTCAACGCCGCGCGTTGGATAGACAACTACACGACGAGGCGCAAGCCACTCGGCGAGGTCGTCGCGTAACTCTCGCGCGGAGCGATCGTCGCCGGCAACCACGAGAGTCGGATTGGCTGGCTGCTCGGCTATCAGTGCAGCGAGCACGAATGGTCGGATGCCACTTGAGGCAAATGCATCTCCACCACCGGCCGAGAGTTCCGTGACAGCCCCGCCAAGATCGGCAATCGGCAGAAGCGAATTCAGCGTGCCGGAGCTCACGAGTCTGCGGCGCCAGCGCCGCCGGAGTCAATCAGCGTTTCGGCGGCGTCGGCAGCGGCAGCAACGAGCTCGCGCACCTCACCGTCCGACTGGCGAAAGCGACCAAGCACATAGGCGCTGACGCGATCAGGGTCCGTCGACTCAGGTCGCCCAACTCCAATTCTGATTCGCTGGAACTCCGGTCCACCGATTTCCTTGGCAAGTGATTTGAGCCCGTTATGGCCTGCGAGTCCACCGCCCAGCCTCGTCCGGACCTCGCCGAACGGTAGGTCGATCTCGTCATGAAGAACTATTACGCGGTCAAGGGCCACCCCAAATGCACCTCGCGCCGGGCCAACCGATCGCCCTGACTCATTCATAAATGTCTGCGGCAGCAGCACTGCAACCCTGGTTCCTCCTGGGCTAGTGCGACCAACTGTCAGCAGTCCAGCAAACTTAGTTCGTGGCTTCGGTAGGTCCCATCGCCGAGCAAGTTCTGCAGCTACTTCAAAGCCAATGTTGTGCGGACTGCCCGCGTACTGGGATCCGGGGTTCCCGAGTCCGACGACAAGCCAGTCGGCTGGCGCTGGCACACGACTGCCGCGCCCTCTGCCCAGCCGCAAGGTCTACTCGGAGTCGCCGGCGTCGCCGCCGGATGCTTCGCCGTCGGAGGCGTCTTCGCCCTCCGCGCCCTCTTCGCCCTCTTCGCCGATGACCTCTGCCTCTGCCTCTTCAAGATCGCGCTCAACCTGCTGCGCCATCCGCGAAGCGACGACAGTTGCCACTACAAGCTCAGGGTCGTCAAGTAGCTCAACGCCTTCAGGCGCAACGAGGTCTGAGATGTGAATGCCATCACCAATTTCAAGCTTCGAGGCATCAACGGAGAGCATCTCGGGAATCGCGGTAGGCAGCGCCTCAATGTTCGCCTCGCGAATGATTTGCTCAAGCAAACCGCCGAACTTGATGCCAGGTGAATCCTCCGCGCCGGTTACTTCAATCGGCACCGTAGCCTGGACCTTCTTGTTGAGGTCAACTCTGATCAGGTCAATGTGAACAATCCGACCGCTAACTGGGTGACGCTGGAACTCGCGCACAAGCACAGGCTGCGGAGTGTCTGAACCGATCTTCAGTTCATACAGAGCGCTGTGGCCACCAAGCGCAGCGCGCAGGGCGCGCTCATCAACCTGCAGTGATTCAGGCTCACCCTCGCCGCCGTAGACGACGCCGGGCACAATCCCGTCTCTGCGAAGCCGGCGTGCCGAACGGGAACCGTCCGGATCGCGGTGCTCAGCTTCAATTGTTGTTGTCGTTGCTTTTGCCACGACGGGCAGGGTAGCGGCTCCGGGCCGATCGGCGCGGAGTGGGTCGCGCTAACGGACCGTAATTGTCATCTTCATGATCGAACTGTGCGGAGCGCAGTAGACCCTGAAAGTCCCCTTCGAGGCGAAGGTCCGACCATAGCTGCTCGACCACTTAGCTCCACCAGATGAGAAGCCTGGACCAACCACATTGTGACCACCGCTCCCCCAAGACCAGTTGACTCTAGTTCCGCGCGTGATCGACAGACTGTGGCCGGTACTGAATCCCCAAGAGACATTTCTCGTAGCCGCCGCCGTCGCAGTACTTCCAGCTGATGCAGGTACAGCCATTACTCCGGCGATAATTGCGGCTGATGCTACGAGTGCGGTGATCCGCTTCATGTTCTCTCCTAAGAAGTTTAAATTACAGATGCTTCGTTTAAGTATGCCGGATCGAATCCGAGCATGCGCCGGATGCGATCTCAGTTCCTTGAATCGCCCGCGAGCAGTCGCTCGACCGTTGGGCAGGCTCCGGTTCGGTCAATCGGAGCCGACACTGCATTGATCGAGACCGTGAAACCACTGGTAACGCTCCCCTTGCGCTCTACGACAACGCACTGAGCTACGGGCAGTCGCCCGCCGACACTCCATGCAATCCTTGCAACTCCGGTCGAACCGCCAGGCGAAACCTTTGTCCCTTGCGTGATCTGGAGAATCTCGACCTTCGCACCGGGCTTGCCGACTTTGGCTAGGACCTTCGACAACCGCTCGTAACAGGCAGTGCCCGGCTCGCAGTCTGTGATCGAGCCAGCTACCGCCTTCAGCCTGCCTGCGCCCTCGTCGTTGATCAGCTGCTCAAGCGATGCCCGTTCAGCACCCCGAGCGCTTAGAACGCGACCGAGTCCGATACTTGCAACAACAAAAACGGCGATGCCGGCAAGAATGATCAGGATGCGAATCGGTCGGGACATGGTCAATGAGGATACGCGCGCCGCGCAGCGATAGCCTGTTAGCGATGAAACGGATACTCGAAGCTCCACTCCGGGCGCTGGGAACACTGATCACAGTTGCGATCGCCGGACGCGTCTTTGAACTTGTCTGGCGGCTGATCACCCGCGGCCAGCCAGTTCCGGACCCACAGGACCGCACAGCCGGCACGATCGCAGTTGTCGGAGCTGCTGCACTGAGGAGCGCATCGAAGGCTGCCACGCGAGAGGTTGTTGACCGCGCTGGGCGACGGACCTCGTCGCACCTGTTTGGCACCAGCAGCGGACGCAGCAGCGTCGTACCACCGGCTCACCCCAAGGCAGCAAAGCGAGCGGAACAAAATCCAACTGCTGCTAAGTCAGATGACATCAAGCAGTCGCGGCGCGCCAAACGAGGCTCCTCAGGCGCTTAGCCACCACCACCGCGTAGCACGAAGCCACGCCGTTCCAATTCAGCGAGCGAATCCTCAAAAGCAGGGTAGTCACGCTTGACAAGCTGGTCAACGGGAACTCCCGCTGGCCCCTTCGCACGTAACCAACGGCGTAGCACTGGGCCGCCAGCCAGCGCCTCAGCATCGACCAACAGGTCGTTGAGGATCGTTAGCGCTGACAGAGAATCAGCCTCACCGGAGACGACCTCCAGCGGCGTCGCTCCAAGTGCGTCACAGAGTTCGTCATCCGACAGGCCAAGCAGGTCAGCGAGTCGGCGAGCGTCGCCAGCCGCCACGGCTCAGAAGAGCTGGTTCTCGCCGCCAAAGACCTCACTCACAGAACCATCGGTGAAGATCTGGCGGATCGAGGTAGTCAACAGGTCGGCACAGGACAACACACGAATATTCTCCGGAGCATCACCCGGCAGCGGGATCGTGTCGGTTACAACAATTTCTTTGAAGCCTGCCGCGGTGAGGTTCTCGAAGGCGTTGCCGGACAGCACTGGGTGGGTAGCCGCCGCGTAGACCTCCGTGGCGCCCTCGTCGAGCACCGTCTCTGCTGCCGCACGCAAGGTGCCAGCGGTGTCGATCAGGTCGTCCACAATCAACGCCGTTCGGCCTCGAACATCACCAATGATGTGACCAATTTCGGCCCGCTGGTGCTCCGGGCGCTCCTTGTTAAGCAGAGCTAGATCGGCGCCGATAGTGGCGGCAAACCGCTTATTCAACTTCACGCGTCCGGCGTCCGGGCTGACAACAACTAGGTCTTTCAAACCAAGGTCATCGAAGTACTGGGTAAGCATGAACATTGCCGTCATGTGATCGCACGGCTTCTGGAAGAAGCCCTGAATCTGACCGGAGTGAAGGTCCATCGTCAGCAGACGGTCAATGCCAGCGGACTCAAGCATCCTTGCGACGAGCCTCGCGCTGATTGGCTCACGCGGAGCCGACTTCTTGTCCTGCCTGCTGTACCCGTACCAAGGGCAGACGGCGATTACTCGGTGCGCCGAGCCACCAACTGCGGCATCGACCATCACCATTAGTTCCATAAGCGCATCGTTGGCAGTCAGACCAAGATCAGGGTTGGCACAAATTGGCTGGACGATGAATACATCGGCGCCACGGATTGAATCGTGGTACCGGCAGTAAACCTCGCCGTTCGAAAATGTCTTGGTTGTAACACCGCCGAGCTCAACGCCAAGTCGGTCAGCGATCTTTGAGGCGAGCGCAGGGTTAGCGCGCCCAGTAAAGAGCATCAGCCGCTTGTCATAGCCAATGTCTAGGTGACTACCGGCGCTGACGGATTCCTCAATCGCACTCATTGCAGCGCGAGTGTACGCGCCGCCTCCGACACCGGAGCCGGTCGGGTTGAAGAGCGTTGACTCAGTCATCGCTCTGATCACGGTCGGCGAAGCCTTCGACATTTGTCTGTCGTGACCGCGCTATGCCAAGCGCAGCATCTGGAACATCCTCGGCGATTGTCGAGCCGGCGCCGGTAACAGCTCGTTCGCCAACCTCGACGGGAGCAATTAGCGAGGTATGCACTCCGGTTCGAGCATCGGCGCCAACGACCGTTCGGTGTTTATTGCGACCGTCGTAGTTAGCGGTGATCGTGCTTGCACCAAGGTTCGCCCCTTCCCCCACATCCGCGTCACCAATGTAGGAGAGGTGTGGAACCTTTGCACCAGCGCCGATCACACTGTTCTTAATTTCAACGAAGGTTCCCGCCTTCGATCCATCTGCCAATTCCGCACCTGGCCGCAGGTACGCGAATGGTCCAACTGAGACCCCCGCACCGACCTTGGCGAGCATCAGGTGACTCTGAACGACCTTCGAGTCCGTGCCAACCTCTGAATGTTCGAGCACCGTGTGTGGACCGATTACGGCGCCTGCACCGATTACCGTGGCACCTCGCAAAACGCTGCCGGCAAGAATCTTGGCGTCGGCAGCTATCTCAACATCAGCCTCGATAACTACTGACTGAGGGGCCTCGATTCTGACGCCGGCCTCCATGTGACGGCGCTGGATTCTCTGCTGGGCAATTTCAGCCACCCGAGCAAGGTCAACCTGGTCGTTGACGCCGATCGTAAGGCTCGGATCCGAAACTTCAACTGCCGCAACACTTGCACCCGCTGCACGCAGCGCTGGGATCGCATCCGGCAGGTACCGCTCACCCTGCGCGTTGGCCGTGCTGATTTGGGCGAGTATGTCACCGAGGCCGCTGACTGAAAAGACAATCAGCCCGGTGTTGACTTCAGCTATCGCAAGCTGCTCAGTCGTAGCGTCCTCTGGGTTCTTCGTCTCGACAATTCGCTCAACATTGCCATCCGGTCCTCTGACAACACGCCCGTAACCGGATGGGTCATCGAGCACCATCGTCGCAACGGTCGCAGCAGACCCTGCTGCGCGGTGCGCTTCGAGCAGCTGCGCGATCGTGCCAGCGTCAACCAGCGGAACATCGCCAGCGAGGACGACGACATCGGTTGCGTCACCGAGCTGGCCAAGTGCAGCTTCAAGCGCTCCGCCGGTGCCATCAGCTACTGGCTGAACGGCAAGTTCAACATCATCTGGAAGGGCGCCGTCAATCTCGCGATCTGGACCACCGACAACCACAACAGTCTTGGCGCCCGCCGCTTGCGCTGCCCTAACCGACCAGACAACCATTGGCACTCCGCAAACTGGGTGCAGGACCTTGACGAGCGAGGAACGCATTCGCGTACCCCGACCGGCAGCAAGGATTACGGCCGCAGCACCATCCACATGTGGGATCGTACCCTTCCATCGCTACGATCGGGATCGTCGCAAGCTGGAAACTCGTTGGGGGGTCGTCTAATGGCAAGACTCCGGCCTTTGGCGCCGGCTATCGGGGTTCGAATCCCTGCCCCCCAGTTAGGCGTCTAATTCACGTACTCGCAGGCCGCGCAAAGGCAACCGGATGTCAGGCGAGCAGGCCGACGAGTTCAATGTCAATCAGCGGATCACTGCGAGCAGCGGTCAGATCTGCCGACCGGACTAAGTCACGCTCGGCTCGCAGTAGGCCAACCTCGATATCTCCCAGCCCGCGTGCTGCGGCGATCATCGATCCTGCGCTGCCAGCACTTCCATCGCCAGCCGCCTCAATTAGTTGATCGGCTGGTGGCTGGAGAGCAAGTAAGTACCAACCTCCTACAAGTGTTGGTCCGATCACCAATCCGCAACCACTGTTCAGGTCGCCCTTAACGTCCTCGGCGTGCCCAGCTGCCAGACGAACGAGTGCTGGCCTTACGAGAACGAGTGTCGTCGCCCCTTGAGAGGCAGCGGCAATGCCAGACGGTTCGACAATGCTGGCGCTGCCATCGAAGTACTCGATCGCCCAGTCCAGCGTTCTGCGCAACAGGGCACCGGCAAGCGCCTCCCTGCGCTCAATTGCCAGCTCAGCGGCCAGCCCAGGCAGCGGCTCACTGTCGCCCTCCGCGACTACAACCAGACACTTGAGCCCTTGAGCGGTTGACGATTCAGACACGCTGGCGATGCTACGCAGCCAGTCGGCGATCAACTTACGACCGGTGAGGTTTGCATCGGGTGAATTGCTGGGTTATGGTCTGTCCAGCTGTTGCGTGACACAGCTCACACTTAACTACTTGAGGAGTTCCAAATGAAGCGCCT
>JAPLCG010000034.1 GCA_026392385.1 Solirubrobacterales bacterium | reverse complement strand
TGCCGATGCTGAGGCCGGCGATGATGAGGCGCAGCCCTACGACGAGTCGTTTATTCGTGCGCTTGAGCAGGGCATGCCGCCGACCGGTGGAATCGGCATTGGGATCGATCGTCTCGTGATGCTGCTGACCGGTAGCAAGACGATTCGTGAGGTTGTGCTGTTCCCCGCAATGCGCGACGAAGCGTAAAACGCCGCTCAGAGCGGAAATCGACTTGGCTGAGCGTCCGCTCAGCGTTGCTACGATGGGCTATGCGTCCAACAGCTGATCGGGGGAAGTAGGCATGTTCGAGAGATTTACAGAGCGCGCACGCCAAGTCGTTGTCCTCGCCCAGGAGGAGGCACGCAACCTCAAGCACAACTACATCGGCACTGAGCATGTTCTGCTCGGCCTGCTGCGTGAAGAGGAGGGCCTCGCTGCCCGCGTGCTCGAAAGTCTCGACATCACCGCTGAGAAGGTCCGTGCCCAAGTAGTGCGGATTGTTGGCTCCGGCGAAGAGGTCACTTCCGGTCAGATTCCGTTCACGCCACGAGCCAAGAAGGTTCTGGAGCTCGCGCTTCGCGAGGCGCTGTCGCTCGGCCACAACTACATAGGTACCGAGCACATCCTGCTTGGTCTTGTTCGTGAGAACGAAGGAGTAGCGGCCCGCATTCTGCTCGACTTCGACGCTGACTCAGAGAAAATCCGCAATGAAGTTATTCGCATGCTCTCCGGCCCAGGCGGCCGCCGTCAAGGCAGCGGTTCCCGCACCGGTGCTTCAGAAGGCAGCGGCGAGGGTAAGAAGTCATCGAAGCTGCTCGACCAGTTCGGTCGTAACCTGACGAAGCTCGCTTCAGATGGCAAGCTCGACCCAGTCGTAGGCCGTGAGACCGAGATCGAGCGGATCATGCAGATTCTCTCGCGGCGCACCAAGAACAACCCAGTTCTGGTTGGTGAACCGGGAGTCGGTAAGACGGCAGTCGTCGAAGGGCTCGCGCAGCGAATCATCAACTCCGATGTTCCTGAGCTGCTGAAGGGCAAGCAGATCTACACGCTTGACCTTGCGGCACTTGTCGCAGGCTCCAAGTACCGCGGCGAGTTTGAGGAACGTCTCAAGAAGGTCATGAAGGAGATTGGTCAGCGCGGCGACATCATTCTGTTCATTGATGAGATTCACAATCTCGTTGGTGCCGGTGCCGCCGAGGGCGCGATTGATGCTGCTTCGATCCTGAAGCCGGCACTTGCCCGCGGAGAGCTGCAGACGATTGGTGCGACAACGCTTGATGAGTACCGCAAGTACCTTGAGCGCGACTCAGCGCTTGAGCGGCGATTCCAGCAGATCCGTGTTGAGCCGCCATCAACTGAGGAGACGGTTCAGATTCTCCGCGGCCTGCGCGATCGCTACGAGCAACACCACAAGATTGAAATAACCGATGAGGCGCTTGAAGCCGCCGCCGATCTTTCCGATCGCTACATCTCAGAGCGGTTCCTGCCGGACAAGGCGATTGACCTTGTCGATGAGGCCGCTTCAAGGATGCGGATCAAGTCAATGTCAGCACCGCCGGTTTACCGCGAACTCGAAGATGAGATCGAAGAAACACGCCGTGGCAAGGAATCGGCAATTGAGGATCAGGAGTTTGAGAAGGCTGCCGGATTGCGCGATGAAGAGCGCAAGCTGATCGCTAAGAAGCGCGAGCTTGAAGAGGCTTGGGAAGCCGGCGAAGAGGATGGTGAACGCCCTGCGATTGGCGAAGAGGAGATTGCTGACATCGTCTCAATGTGGACGGGCATTCCAGTCTTCAAGCTGACGGAAGCAGAGACTCAGAAGCTGATCCGCATGGAAGAGGAGCTCCACAAGCGGGTAATTGGCCAGCAGGCCGCCGTTGAGACGATCTCTAAGGCAATGCGACGCTCACGCGCCGGCCTTAAGGATCCGAAGCGTCCAACCGGTTCATTCGTGTTCCTCGGCCCTTCAGGCGTGGGAAAGACTGAGCTGGCGCGCACCCTCGCTGAATTCCTGTTTGGCGACGAAGACTCGATGATTCGGATCGACATGTCTGAGTACATGGAGAAGCACGCTGTTTCGAGGCTGGTTGGCTCACCTCCAGGCTATGTCGGTTACGACGAGGGTGGTCAGCTGACAGAGGCTGTGCGTCGCAAGCCTTACTCGGTACTTCTGCTCGACGAAATTGAGAAGGCTCACCCCGATGTCTTCAACATCCTGTTGCAGATCCTTGAGGATGGTCGCTTGACTGATTCTCAGGGACGAACAGTTGATTTCCGCCACTGCATCGTGATCATGACTTCGAACATCGGTGCCTCTGAGATCGCGCGTAACACGCCGCTTGGATTCGCGATTTCCGAGGATGAAACCGGCATCACATATGACGACATGAAGCTGCGGATCATGAGCGAGCTGAAGAAGGTCTTCCGACCTGAGTTCCTCAACCGCATTGACGACGTGATCGTCTTCCACAAGCTCTCTCGCGAAGAGATTCGCGAGATCGTCGAGCTGCTGCTTGTTCGGGTAAGGACGACCCTTGCCGATCGTGGATTGCAGCTTGAGTTGAGCGATGATGCTCGCGACCTACTCGTCGACAAGGGGTGGGATCCATCAATGGGCGCTCGACCGCTGCGCCGAGCGATTCAGCGCTACATCGAGGATCCACTCGCCGACTTCGTGCTCCGTTCTGAACTCGAAGAGGGCGCGACGGTGCTCGTCGAGCGCAATGAGGCCGCAGAGGGATCCGACGACGAACCTGAAGTGACGATCTCACTGGTCAAGCCAGAGCCACAGCCTGTTGGCGTCGGCGGTGGCACGGTTGAGGCCGACGAAGGCGACCAGGACGATCCGCTGCCAGTCGCAGATGATGGTCCCGCAGAAACTGAAGCCTAAGTAGCCACCTGCGATCCAGCGGAAGCGAGTCAAGCCATTTCCGAACCGGTTGAAATAAAAGTCCGTGATAACGGGCCACTTAAGGTAACCGGACCGGTTCGAATTGTTGATTCGGAGGGTGGGCTAATCGAAGAAACGACCGGCCGCCCGATCGTCCTCTGCCGCTGCGGGCACTCACTCAACAAGCCGTGGTGTGACGCTACTCATAGGAGCGCAGGCTTTGAGTCCTGCGTTCGGGCTGATAGCTAGCCGCCAGTGGCGCGCAGCGCAACCGTTTACGTCTGCTCGACATGTGGGCATTCAAGTGCTCGATGGCACGGGCAGTGCCCCGGCTGTGAGGAGTGGAACACGCTCGTTGAAGAGCGACGCGAGGCAGCGGCAAAAGGGTCCTCTTCGCGCGCAGCAGTAAAGCCAGTGGCACTAAAGGATCTTGATGCCACTGAGGGTGAGCGGATCACAACAGGGATCGGTGAACTTGATCGCGTGCTCGGCGGCGGCCTGGTTCCGGGTTCAGTCGTTCTGATCGGTGGCGCGCCGGGGATCGGTAAGTCAACGCTGACCTCAATGGCACTCGGCAATAT
>JAPLCG010000060.1 GCA_026392385.1 Solirubrobacterales bacterium | reverse complement strand
TGAGCGTCCTGACCTTGAGAATGTCTTCCTGCAGCTAACCGGCGGTGCTCCCGGGAGCAGTAGTGATGTTGCGCGCTGAACTTCTAAAGATCCGCAGCCTGCCAACGCCGCGTAACACCACACTGATCGTCCTCGCGACGATCCTAATTGCAAGCGTTGTAGTGCTAATTGTCTCACCCGAGCAGGGCAACGATGCTTACTTCCGGTTGCCTGAGGCTGCCTCGCATATCACGGTGACAATTGGCGCGATGGTGCTAGGTGCTTGGATGATCGGGCTTGAGTTTGCCAGCAAGACCATCCGGCTTGTCGCAACTGTTCAACCGAACCGGCTGCGCTTTGTATTTATAAAACTTGTGGCGGCCAAACTCCTAGTGATCGCCTTCGCCGTGCTCTGCCTTAGCTTCGCGTTTGCAGCTGCAGCGCTGCTATCCAGCATTGGCAGCACGACCTTTGACGGAGGGCAGGTTTTCAAGCAGATGTTGGGGACCCTCGTTATAGCCCTGCTCTGGGGAATATTTGCCTTTGGCCTGACTCTGCTGCTGCGCAGCTATACGGGAGGAATCGTCGGGACGCTGGTGCTCGCACTTGGACTTGATCCGATCCTGCAAATAATCCCGTCCGTTGGCAAGTACTCATTTGGTTCGGCTTCGGAATCGATCTCGAATTGGATCAGCGGTGATCCAACCTCGCTGGGAATCTGGATAGCAGTGCTCGCATCGCTCGCATGGGTGCTGGCCATCAACGCGCTTGGCTGCCTTCGGTTCGTCGCCCGCGACCTCAAGTAGCAGCGACGCTCGTTGATCGCGCAGCTGTCCGCTGGTTAGGCAACAGCAGCGAGAGCAACGCCGCCGCGAGTACAAATATGACCGACGCCCAGAGGCATGCGGTCAAGCCCTGCCACTGGTAGAGCAATCCTGAGAGCAAGGTTCCGACTAGCCGTCCGGCAGCGTTTGCCATGTAGTAGAAGCCGACGTTCATCGCGACGCGATCGCCATGTGAGTAGGAGAGGATCAGGTAGGAGTGAACGGCCGAATTGACGGCGAAGATCACTCCGAAGGCTGCGAGACCAACAACGATCGCCAGGGTCTCGTCAACGTCTGCTTCTAGTGCGATCGCGATTGCCGCTGGGAACAGGGCAAGCAGAAAAGCGATTAACGCTGCGGTGCGCCCATCCGGCTCTCGATGCCCTTGATCGGTGTTGCGCCTTACCCAGCGGGGAGCTGAGGCTTGGACTGCTCCGTAACCAATCACCCAAATCGCGAGGAAGCTGCCGACCTCCCAAAAGCTCCAGCCGAGGACTGTCCGCAGGAAGACCGGAAGGCCAACCACGAACCAAACGTCGCGTGAGGCAAATAGGAAGATTCTCGCCGCAGCAAGAATGTTTACCGCGCGGTTCTGACTGAACATGTGGCGGAACTTCGCCTTGCCATCAGCAGTGCCAAGACCACCATGCATCAGGACCGCAGTAGCGACCAGGGCAGTTGCAACCATCGCCGCGAGCAGCAGCATTCCCGTTTGGAAACCGACGACGGTTAGAAGCAGCCCACCGAGGAAGAACCCAACTCCCTTCAGCGCATTCTTTGAACCGGTCAGAATCGCAACCCAGCGGTAGAGAGATCCCTCCTCCCCATCAACAACCACAAGCTTGACTGCGCTCTTACTGCTCATCTTCGTCAGGTCTTTGGCAATCCCTGAGAGCGCTTGGGCGGCCATTACGTAGCCGACGACTAGCCATGATTCGGGTGCCAATCCAAGCATTGTCAGTGCACAGATTTGGATTGCCAAGCCTGCGAAGAGCGTCGTCTTCAGACCCCAGCGTGCTGCGATGAACCCGCCAACAAGGTTGGTGATGATTCCGAAAACCTCGTAGAAGACGAACAGCGTTGCGAGCTTAAATGGGCTGTAGCCAAGGCTGTAGAAGAAGAAAAGGACTAAGACCCGGCTGGCGCCGTCAGCGAGTGTGTCCGCCCAGTAGGCGGCAGTGACCAGTATGTAGTTGCGTAGGTCTGGGGAGCGATCTGTCGTTGCGGAGCTGCCAGTCATCCGCTCAACCGGCTGCGTGCAGACTTGCGGCTACCTTGCGGGCAAGTTCCGCCCAGCGGTTCGCGTATCCCCACTCGTTGTCGTACCACGCGAGGATTTTTACCTGAGTTTCATCGGTGACAATTGTTGAAGGGATGTCAACGATTGAGGATCTTGGATCACCCTTGTAGTCAACGGAGACAAGCGGTCGACTTTCACAACCGAGGATCCCGGCAAGCGGGCCATCGGCGGCGGTCTGCAGCAGCGAGTTGACCTCTTCAGCATCAGTCGCACGGTCAACTTCAAATACACAGTCGGTAAGTGAGGCGTTCAGCAGCGGCACGCGCACCGCGAGCCCGTCAAGCTTGCCCTTCAGTTCAGGGAAGATCAGCGCGATTGCCGTCGCCGAACCGGTTGTAGTCGGGATCAGTGAGAGGCTGGCGGCACGGGCACGCCGCAGATCCTTGTGAGGCGTATCAACAACCGACTGGGTCGCAGTCATGTCGTGGAGCGTCGTGATCATTCCATGCCTGATTCCGAGCCCTTCGTGGATCACTTTGACAACTGGCGCCAGACAGTTTGTCGTGCACGATGCGGCAGTAATGATGTCGTGAACAGCGGGGTCATAGAGATTGTCGTTGACCCCCATCACGATGTTGATCGCCCCTTGACTCTTTACTGGCGCAGCAACGACAACCTTCTCGACTCCACTGTCGAAGTACGGAGCTAGCAATTCATCGGTGCGGAATTGGCCAGTTGACTCGAGCACCAGTTGAACTCCATGTTCAGCCCAAGGCACGTCGCCCGGATTGACATTTGAAGAGAAGCTGATTTGTCGCTGATCAGCATTGATCAGGTCGCCATCGGCAGTTGCCTGATGCTGCCAACGCCCGTGAACCGAGTCGAACTCGAGCAGGTGCGCGGCGGTCTCTGCTCCACCACTGATCTCGTTGATGTGGACGACCTCAATCTCGGGCCAGTCCCACGATGCGCGCAGCGCTAAACGCCCCATCCGCCCAAAGCCATTGATTCCGACCCGCACTGCCCCCGGTTTGCCCATTGGTCACAGAGATTATTTGTGGCGGCCACTGAAGTGGTGAAGATTTGGGGAAGTTGCAGGCGGCTGATCACCTTGGTCCAGTGGATTCCCCCTACTATCAGTCACATGAACGAAACAGCAACAGCTGCGCAACCGACTCTCGGAAAGCTCCGCAACCTGAATCTTGCAGTCGGAGCTGTTCACGCAGCACAGGCTGTGCTGATTCTCGTGATCGCCAAGGCAGCCGCTCTGCCAGTCGTGATCAGCTACATGACCGGCCCGCCCGGCGCTGGGCAGTACGGAGGACCAGACAGCCTCTTTGACCTACGGATTGACCTTGCAGTTGTGGCCTTCCTAGCGCTTGCCGCGATCGACCACTTCTCAGTCGCTACTTGGGCGCGAGGCTGGTACGAGAAGCAGGTCGCATGCGGCGTTAACCCGGCCCGCTGGCTGGAGTACTCAGTCAGCGCCTCAATAATGGTCGTACTGATCGCAATGCTCTCCGGCATCGATCAGATCACTGCGTTGATCGCCCTGTTCGGTGTTAACGCCTCAATGATTCTGTTCGGATTGGTAATGGAGCAGGTCAACCTCAGGCATGAGGGAATCGACTGGCGGCCGTTTATTTATGGCTGCATTGCCGGGGCAGTCCCATGGATTGCGATTGCAGCCCAACTGGTTATCTCCAGCTCAAAAGGCGCAAATGCACCTGGCTTTGTCTACGTGATCTTCGTGACTCTGTTCCTACTTTTCAACACATTTGCAATCAACATGTGGCTTCAGTACCGCGGGCGTGGACGTTGGGCGAATCCCGTATTCGCGGAGCGCGTTTACATCTGGCTGAGCCTGATCGCTAAGAGTGCCCTTGCTTGGCAGGTCTACTTCGGCGCACTTGCCGGCAGCTAACCGGTCGCTCAAAGCTGAATTGAAGCGATGATCGTCCGCGAAACCCTAGACAGCTGGAAGCTTGTTCTCCAGCCAGACCATGGGATTCTTGCTGGGGAAATTGCCGCGAAGTGGGCGGATACGGGCCCACAGCACGATTCATTGGTGACGGCTGCTCGACGCCATGACGACGGCTGGGCCGTTTGGGAATGCTCGCCACAGGTTGACGATTCCGGGCGACCCATCGCTGTCTTTGATGTCGACATCCGTTCGCACTTAGCTTTCTACCGTGCCGGAATCGCGGCAATTAGCGAGGAGGACTCATACGCTGGCCTGCTCGTTTCGATGCACGGTGCCGGCATCTACCAGCACCGTTATGGGACTGACCCGGATCTCGTCATGGCAGGGGCGGCAAAGGCCCAAGCCGAGGTTGACGCCTTCGTCGCTGAACAGGAGGCTTCCCACGGGCGCTGGGCCGCTGAGCTTGGTGTCGATGATTATCAGCGTTGGGCCGACTACCACCGGCTGCAGTGGTGCGACCGGCTTTCTCTGGCTATCTGCTTTGGCGAGGTCGACAATCCGACGGATGAACCTCTGACGGTCGGCGACTTCACACTTCATCCGGCTGCATCACGCCATTTCCGGATCTCCCCAAACCCTTTTACGGAGACGATCACCGAGCTGTCCTTCATGCGCCGCAGCTGCGAGAAGCTACCGTTCAGCCAGCAGCAGTTTGTTGACTACTTCAAGGCCCGTGAGCCGGAATTGGTCAAAGTCAAGATCGAAGGCTGACCGCCGCGAACGCCATCACCGACGGGTCAGTAATCAGCCGGTCGCAAACCGTCCATAGAGCTCGGGGAGCAATGCGGCGAGGTTGGCGTATTCCTCCGCGCAGTGCTGCGACAGTGCCTGAGGCACCCCATCAGGGAGAGCGATTTGGCGAACAATGCGGCGGTTGACAAGCCGACCGAGCATGTCGCCAGCAAGGCCAGGCAGGTCAGGGCGTAAGACCGCTCCAAGCCAGAAGTGGCTGCGCAACACGGTTCCCGATTCCTCGTTAAGCCAGACATGAGCCATCACGCTGTGCTGAACATGGCGGTCATGGTCACCAACAAGACCGCAGACGATTGTCGCGACATTCGGGTCGGCTAAGCCGTCATTGACGAAGCCCAGCTGGTTTGGCGGTAGGAATGAGATGCGCGCGTTTACGACGCCAGTACCAATGTCCTCAACTGGATGGTGGACTGTTCCCCAATGCGCCTTAGCCCCAGTGACTGCCGGCATGTCAACCGAATTGGCGACATGCGCCGCAGGGTGCCATACCTGGTACCTGAGTGACTCATGGGGATGCCAGTCGAACCACCAGTCGACCATCTCGGCAGTGACCTCTGGCATAGGCGTACGAACCGCTACATAGCCACTACCGTCCGGCATGTCACACCAGCCGGTCTCAACTGCCAGCGGCGCTGGATCAACTAGGCGGGCAATCGCGTCAAGCGAAAGCGCTTGACTTGGATCAATTGGTCCCGACTCGATTGCTTTAAGTAACTCGGGCGCTGCGACGGTCATCGGGCGGGAGAGGTACTCAGTAAGGATCTCCTGCTCGGCTTCGAGCGCTGCGCTACTCAAGGCCGAGCGCCCCACGAATGGAAGAGCCATCGGGAAGTGTTTCCGCGATCCGCTTGATTCCAGGGATCAGATCTTCTGCTGGCGCGTGGGTCCAGATGTTGTCAACGCAGTAGCGGTGGTTATCCGGGTATGTGGAATAGACAGCCTCTGTCAGATCAGCAACGGTAATCGGCCCATATGGAAATGCTCCCTTTGCCTGATCTAGAACGGGGCATGTCTCGAGGATCGACATAACCTCACGTGCTCTGTCCTCCGAATCAGCAAACACGGGGCCCGACACAATTATCTCCTTGTCGCCCTCAAATCCATTGTGGATTAGTGCCATCAGCTCCATTTCGATGCCAACCTTCGGACCAATCTGGTGAAGCCATGTGAATACTTCCTCGAGCAGCTCAATTGGGTAGACGAAGACGCCATTGGCGACGGTGTCGGACTTGGGATAGACCTTGAGGTGGAAGCGGACAACCACGCCGAAGAAGCCGGGGCCGGATCCGCGAGCAGCCCAGAAGAGATCAGGGTTCTCAGTTTCACTTGCCCTGACCAGTTCGCCATCAGCGGTGACTACATCAATCGCTTCGATGCTGCTGCAAGCAGGGCCGAGTGCGCGACCGTTCCAGCCGTAACCGCCCTGAAGCAGGTAGCCACCGATTCCGACACCTTTGCAGTGGCCGATCGGGAAGAACAGACTGTGCTCATCAAGCGCCGCGCAGACGGCAGTCCCGTAGCAGCCAGGTTCGGCTACTGCAGTCATCGCGTCGGCGTCAACGGAGATCACAGAGTTCATTTTGGAGAGGTCAACCAACGTTGTCCCATCACGCAGGTGGTGCCCCGACCATGAATGTCCACCTGATCGGACGGTGACCTTACGGCCAGCCGCCTTGGCCTCCTTGACTGCGCGAATTACATCATCCTCAGTTTCAGCCTGAACAATCAAGTCGGGGAATCGCTCTGGCCTGAGTTGATTCCAGACGGCCAGCTCGCGAGCCTCGTCGTAACCACTGCTTCCGCGCTTCAACTCGCTCATTGGGCTGCTCCCTTGTTTAGTCTGCCCGTATAATAGACTACGTTCGTAGTCAGAAACTTTTAAGCCGCCCGCGCTGCTGCCTAGAGTCATAGACAATGCCACCGAACGAAATGGCTAAGAAAGCAGACTTAGACAACACGCCGTCGCGACGTGATCTCGTTACCGACGCAGCAATCACCGTTCTGGCAGAACGCGGCGCCAAGGGTCTCACCCACCGAGCAGTTGACGCGGCCGCGGGCCTCGGCGAGGGTTCGACAAGCAACCTTTACCGCACGCGTGAGTCGCTGCTGATGGCGGTGATCGAGCGCCATGTTGAGCGCGAGCTTGAACTTCTCAATGCCGTTGAGAATGCCGTCCCTGAGGGTCGCGTGACGATCCCTGAGGCAGCAACCCTGATCGCAGCGATGATTGACCACTTGATTTCGCCTGACCATGCTGAACTATCCGCCGCCCGCTACGAGCTATTCCTGGAAATTCGGCGCAGACCTGAGCTGTACGAGAGCCTCGCGACTGTAAGAGCGGGCTTCATTTCTCTGATGAACGAACTCCTGACCGACTTGGGCATCGCCACATCGCATGGCAATTCGGCCGCAGTGCTCACACTGATAGAGGGGATGACGCTCGAAGGACTCTTCCTAGCGAGCACCGCGCTATCCACTGACCAGCGAAAGCATCAGATCGCCAACTTCCTTGGCAGCCTCGCATGAGCAGCGAACAGCAGCTGGCTACCGCCGCAGGCCGAAGTGCGCATCCGCGACTTCACCTGCTTGCGGACATCGCTGGCTGGTACGGAATGACAGCAATCGTCACCGCCTACCTGCTGGTCAGCATCGGAACCGTTGCTTCAGACAGCTGGTCCTACCAGCTGCTCAACCTAACTGGAGCGATCGGCCTAATGGCCGTCTCTTGGACAAAGGGCGTCATGCAAGGCGTAATTCTCAACATCTTCTGGGTCACAATCGCAATCATCGGCCTGTCGCAGCTCTAGCCGCATGTTCCCGCCCGCCAAACTCACAGTTGGCCAAGTCATAGAACACTCCGTTTTCTCCCAACGAGGCGGTCTGGAGCTCGACTACCGCCAACCCTCAGCGGAGGAACGGTGGCGTTGGCCTACCGCTCATTGGCGTCGCAACCGGCGCAGCGGCGCCGATGATCTCGTAGAGACCATTGCCACCAACAAATGAGCTGAGTGGCGCCCAGCTACCGAGCAAGCCCTTGGTAGGCATCTGGCCTACGCGTCCTGAGGAACGGAAACAGTTCAAGCCAATCGCGGCGCTGGGCTAGATCAAGCTCTGCGACGAGAACTGCCGATTGATCGCGCGGCGCCTGGCAGAGAACCCGGCCGTACGGGTCGCAGATAAATGACGAGCCATAGAAGCTGAGTGGCCCCTCGCGGCCGGTCCGATTGACTGCAACAACAAACAGGCCGTTAGCGATCGCGTTGCCGACGATCACCTTCTGCCAGAGCGGCTCTGTGTCAAAGTTTGGGTGGTCTGGCTCGGAACCAATCGCTGTTGGGTAGGCGACTAGGTCAGCGTCCGCAAGTGAGTAAGCCCGAGCAACTTCTGGGAACCACTGATCCCAACAGGTCGGCAGCCCGATTCGCGCCGTTACACCATCAATCTCCAGCTGAGTTACCGGAAAGCCTCCCCCGTCAGCCTCATCGGCGGGACCTGGTCTGAACCACATGTCCTCCCGGTACCCCTCGGTCACCGGGATGTGGAGCTTGCGGGTCCGCTGAATCAAGCTGCCATCGGGAGCAACGAGAATCGCGGTGTTGAAGCCAAGTTCCTCATCGTCCTCGATTCGCTCGTAGAGCGATGCATGTATCGGTACGCGGTGCTCGTAAGCCATTGCAGCCGCAAATCGGAATGTCGGTCCGTCGAGCAGCTTCTCTGGCTGAATACCGTCAGCTGTCGGACCAAGTGGGTTGACGGCAAAATAGGGAGAGAGCGTCAGCTCTTGGAGGAAGACAATCTGCGCTCCGGCAGCGACTGCAACTGAGATGCCCTCGGCGAGAGAAGTTGTGTGCTCCTCCTGATCCGCGTGCCAAGACTCCTGCACCGCCCCGACCTTTAGCGTTCCACGGCCCGAATCACGCTCGCGTGCCGGTGACGGCAGCGGCGGACCAGCGTTGATAAGCAGCGGCCCACTCACAGCGCGGCTGGTACCTGCTGCGTAATGCAGTGAATCCCGCCTCCCCCGAAGGCAAGCGTCAGAGCATTAACCCCAACAACTTCACGGTCGGGAATCAGATCGCTGAGTTCCGAAAGCGCCTGATCATCCATGTCCGGATCAATTCCGGCAAGCGGAACAATTACGCCGCCATTCACGTAATAGAAGTTCAAGTAAGGAATTACAACCTGATCACTGCTATGCGGGCGGACCGTGCGAGGCAGCAGGTCGAAGCAAACAACATCAATGCCAGCCTGTTCGAGTAACTCGCGATTGCGCTCCATGGGACCGCGGTTTGGGTCGCTGCCGGTCGCGGTTTGGAGCAGCACCCGACCAGGCTCCACGAAGTGGACGATGTTGTCGACATGCCCATCTGTGTCGGCATCCTCAGCCAGCCCCTCCCCCAACCAGACCACCTGCTCAACGCCAAGCAAGCTCTGCAGAGCACGCTCCAAGTCTCCGCGATGCATATCCGGGTTGCGACTGTCACTGAGCAGGCACTGCTCAGTCGTAGCAAGCAGCCCAGCGCCATCAACCGCAATTGAGCCACCCTCAAGCACAACCCGCGAACCACGGTGTTCAATGCCGAGATGTTCAAGGATCAGCTTAGAAACAGCCTGGTCCTTGTCGTAAGGAGTGAACCTTCCACCCCAGCCGTTGAAGTCAAAGTCAATCCCGAGGCGCTCGCCATCATCTCCCGTGACGATTATCGGCCCGCTGTCCCTCAGCCATGAATCATCTATCGGTAGGCCAATAACCTCAACATTCCCGGCTGGGCAGGCTCGCTGTGCCGACTCAACATCGGCCGGATTCGCAACCAGCGTAACCGGCTCAAACTGGCGGATTGCGTCAACAATCTCAGCATGGCATTCGCGGGCGGCTTCAAGACCGGTCCCGCGCCACGCATCAGCCCGCGTCGGCCATGCGATCAGCGTACGTTCGTGCGGCGCCCACTCGGCAGGCATCGTCAGACCGTGATCGCTTGGTGCAGCGAACCCGGCCGCCATCTAGTGAGCCTTGCGTAGCCGGTTGCGTTCTTCCTGCTTCTCAACAACCTGAGCAATCAATCTGATCATCGAACTGTCACCGCTCGCCTTTGCATCGCCCTTCTCAAAGGCCGCGCGCCAATCTTTTAGCGTTCCCTTTTCGGCAAGGTGGTTGAAGCTAGAGCGCTCGATCTCCAACCGCACGCGGGCGTGATCAGCAACGCCCTTTACCACCTTCGGTCCCGGCACTTCAACGGTATAGGCCTGGACATCGCTACGGGCCTTAAGTCCGAGATCAAGAATGAGCTTTAACTGAGCGAGCGCTGGTACCTCGGCGAGAAACCGCTCAACAGCAGTTGTAATCAAATCCGGTGTAGCTGAAGACGACATTCAGTAAGAGTACCGCCGAGTTAGTGAAGCAAGGTTTTCAAGAGGATCAGCGCCAAACCAAAGGTCACGGCTACAGCAGTTGAGAGAATTGAGACCCGGATTCCGGCACCACCGCGACGCGCAGCAAAGAAGGCAGCGAGACCAAGCTCTGCCGTGCAGACAAACAGAGCGAGGTTTACTGCGACAGCATCGGAAACAAAGTTAAATCCGCCGCATGCGAGGATCAGAACCGGAGTCGTTCCGGCGCCAACCATCGGCCATTGACGACCTAACTCCCGCTTCCAACTGGCCCATGTCGGTGTCACCCCGTGCTCCGACCATGCGCCTAGCTCGTTCGAATAGACATGCGCTAACCAAAAAATTACGAGCGACATAACGACTAATGCCGCTGTAACGATTGAACGCTCGCCACTGCGCGGATCGGCAGCGGCAATGATCGAGCCGGCAACAATCAACCCATAGATTGCCGCCGAATAGTTGCGGCTCTTGGCATCGGAAGCCGAGAGCATGCGGGTGCTCTCGGCAGCCTCGTTTTGCTGTTTAGAGGTGCTCAGATCTTGTTGCGCTGCAGAAGCTTCTTACCGATGACCATCCGCTGAATCTCAGAGGTTCCCTCGCCGATCAGCAGCAGCGGCGCATCGCGATAGAGGCGCTCAATCTCATACTCCTTTGAGTAGCCATAACCGCCGTGGATTCGGAAGCTCTCCTCGACACAGAACCGGCCAGCCTCGGACGCAAACAGCTTTGCCATCCCAGCCTCAAGATCAGAGCGCTCGCCGGCATCCTTCATACGAGCTGCGCGCAGTGTCATCAGGCGTGCCGCGTCAAGCTGGGTTGCCATATCGGCAAGCTTGAACTGAATTGCCTGGTGCTCACAGATTGGCTTGCCGAAGGTCTTTCGCTCCTGCGAGTAACGCAATGCAAGCTCAAGGGCTCGCTGGGCAATGCCAACACCGCGAGCTGCAACATTGACTCGACCGACCTCAAGAGCGTCCATCATCTGGATGAAGCCCTCACCGACACCGTCATCCTCACCACCGAGAATGTTGTCTGCAGGGCAGCGGTAGCCATCAAAGACAAGCTCCGTTGACTCAACGCCCTTGTAGCCCATCTTCTTGATCGTTGGCGGAACCGTGAAGCCCTTCCAGTCACCGGTGTTCTCATGGACACCTGGCTCCTTCTCGGCAATGAAACAGGTCATTCCCTTGTAAGCAGGTTCAGCGTTGACATCGGTCTTAACGAGCACGAAGCAGAGTCCGCTCATCAGTCCGTTTGTAACCCACATCTTCTGACCGTTGATCTCCCAGAACTCATCGTCAATCTTCTTTGCGGTTGACTTGATCGCCTGGACATCGGAACCGGCCTCCGGCTCTGACAGCGAGAACGACGCACGCAAGTCACCTGTGGCCATCGGCGGCAGGAAGCGCTCCTTCTGCTCCTCAGTTCCGAACTGCATAAGCAGGTAGGCGCCAATGAAGTGGGTGTTGATGATCCCGGAAATACTGATCCAGCCTCTGGCGAGCTCCTCAACGATCATCGTGTAAGTGGTCAGGTCAAGCCCCATTCCGCCGTACTCCTCGGGGATCGTGACTCCAAACAGGCCAAGCTCTTTCATCTGATCAACGATTGGCGCAGGGAACTCGTCAGCGTGGTCATAATGCTCCGCGTTCGGAAGTACCTGTTCGTCAACGAACTGGCGAACCATTTCAATGATCGCTTCCTGCTCGTCGGTCTTGTCGGTGAACTGAGGAATTGTGGCCATCTGTTTGAGCTCCCGGCGGTTGTTTATCGAGATTCTAAAGGTCTTACGGACCTGACCGATTAGTGGGTCAAGTGCAAGTCTAATGGCCGGGCGCCTATTCTGAACAGCCGTGAACCCAACGCAGGATCTGATCGAACGGGCGCCACAGGACTCACTCGCCTTAATTGAGCTAAGCGAGGCGGTTGGTCGGCGCGAATGGTCGTTCGCGGAGATTGTTGATGGCACTGCAAGGCTGGCTGGCCGCTTTTCAGAGCTTGGTGTCCAGCGAGGAGATGTTGTCCTGATGCTGGTTGGCAATCGCTCCGAGTGGGTCCTGTCGATGCTTGCCTGCTGGCGTATCGGTGCAGTTGCATTGCCATGCAGCGAGATGCTGCGAAGTGGCGACCTGCGGTCGCGAATCACTTCGTCTAATCCGGCCTTGATCGTCGCCGACATTCGCAACCTTGACGAACTCTCGGCAGCAGAACCGAGTTGTCCCGTACTGGCAGTTCCAGCCGAGGACCTGCTCGCCTGCGATCCAGCGCCGGCGGCAAATCTATCCGAAAATGATCCGGCGATTGTGATCTTCACATCCGGAACGACGAGCGAGCCTGTCGGCGTCGTCCATGACCAATCATGGCTGGTTGGTCAGGAGCTGCAGGCAAAAAATTGGTTCGGCGCCCGAGCCGGCACAGTCGCCTGGTGCACCGCGGCTCCGGGCTGGTCGAAATCTTCGCGCAACACATTCCTTGCGCCATGGCTCTGCGGAGCAGCAGCACTGATTCATGACGGTCGCTTTGACCCAAGTGAACGGCTTGAAATTGTTGAGCGCGAAGCTGTCGCGACTCTCTGCCAGGCACCAACTGAGTACCGGATCATCGCTAAACGATGCAACTTAGGACCGCTTCCCCGACTCGAATCGATGCTTGCCGCTGGCGAAGCACTCGATGCTGGGGTGATCGAAGCCTTCCACTCCGCTACCGGTGTTTGGATCCGCGACGGATACGGCCAGACCGAAACCAGCCACCTGACTGGGTTCGCTGCCAATGAACAGCCAATCCCGGGCTCAATGGGCCGAGCGCTACCGGGAGTCAATCTCTGGGTTGACAATGGCGAATTGGTTGTTGACCCAGCGAGCGTGCCGACCTTCTTTAGTCACTGGCTTGACGGGACAGCTGCCCCGAAGGACAAGCCATGGCGAACGGGCGACCTTGTACGCGAGGAAAACGGAGTCTTCTTCTTCGTCGGCAGAAGCGACGACCTAATCAACAGCTCCGGGTACCGGATTGGTCCGCTTGAGGTTGAGGCCGCGCTTGAGTCACATCCGTCGGTTGCAGAGGCAGCCGTGGTTGGTGAACCGGATGCTGAGCGAGGCATAGTCGTGCGAGCCGTTGTCGTCGTCAATCAAGGAGTTGAGGAAAGTGAGCAACTCGTCGTCGAACTAAAGGAGCATGTTCGCGCTCTGACGGCTCCATACAAATACCCTCGCATCATCGACTTCGCCGAAGACCTTCCGCGCACGACCTCGGGGAAATTGCAGCGATCAGCGCTTCGCGGCGTGCGGCAGTGAGCACTTCATTAGCCAAGATCAGGGCATTACCGCCGCTGCTTATTGCGGCGATCATCTGCGCGCCAATTGCGGCAGTAACGCTGGTTGCCTTCCCGGCGCCAACCGCGCCAGATGCCAATGCGTGGCTTAGCTGGGCGCACCAACTCAGTGGCGGCAACCCGATCGACTTCCACTACGGACCATCCTGGAAGCCGCTTCCGGTGGTGCTTTCGCTGCCAGCGGCGCTGTTCTCAACAGCGACCGCCTCACTTTTCTGGCTGTGGTGCGTTCGAATCGCGGCACTCTTTGTCAGCTGCCTGCTGTTCGCGATCGCGACGCGCAACGGTAGCCGCCTTGCTGGTGTGACCGCCGCAGCGCTGCCACTGGCGATTCCCCCATGGCTAAACATTGCTCTTGTCGGCGACTCAGAGGCTGTAGTCATGGCGCTCGGCCTCGGCGCGATCCTCGCCCACCGAGGCGGGCGCTCGCGGTTGACGATCGTTCTGCTGACGATCGCAAGCCTTGCCCGACCTGAACTCTGGCCAATGCTCGCCGCCTACGCGATTTGGCGAGTCACGCTGCGCGAACCGCGCGCCGTGGCGACCGCCGCGATTTCTGCGGCCGTAGTGCTAGGCGGATGGTTCCTGTTGCCATGGCTCGTCGCAGCCGGCCACCAAACGCAGTTCGGCATGCCAAGCGGCCATTCTCTGCAGAACGCAACAATTACAACCGTCTGGCATAACTTCCTCGCTGTCCTGCCACCTAAGGCTTGGATTCTGATCGTCGTCGGATTCGTTGGTGCGGTTCTGCGTCGCGATCGGGTGACACTGCTCGTTGCAGCACTCGCCGCCCTTCTGGTCGCAGAAATAACCCTGCTTTGGGCCCTGCCGCTTGATGTCTCAGCCTCCGGCTACGCGCCTGTCGTGCGCTACTTCGCCCCGGTTGGGATCCTCTTCTGCGTAATTGCTGGCGGCGGAGCAGACACAATCAAATCGATGCTTCCGGCTGGGCGCCTTCAGCTCTATGCCAGCATCGCGATTCTCTCCCTAGTCGCTCTTTCGATCTGGTCTTCGGCGGCGGAGAACCGCCGCCAAGTCGATCGCTACCGCACTGTCCGCCTAGCTTCTGAACAGGCTGTTAGCACGGTTAACCTGGCTGGCGGAACCAAACGCCTCGAGCGATGCCTGCCATTCACAGTCTCAAGTTTCTCGGCGATCGGCTGGAGCATCACTAGACGGCTTGACCTCCCGCTCTCAGCAACCGATACGGCTCCCCGCACGCCCTCCGTGGCGCTCAACTACACCGGCGGGAGTTGGGTCCTCGGCGCCCGACCGCCAACCGATACTCGTGGCCGCCAAATACTCGCAAGCACGGATCTCTGGCAGGTGATCTACTACCCCGGCAATCGTGGCTGTCTGCTGAGCGCACCGTAACTCTGGACGGGCAATGCAGGTCACTGCAGTCCGCCGCTAATCGGCCTATCTTTGGCGATTGAAGGCCTCTTATTCCAGCAGCAAGGACCCCATCTCAGTCGAATCGACACAATCTGACGAAGTGCTACTTTCGTCCCTCAGTTACCCACAGGACCTTGAGCGTGGCTGGACCGGATTCCAGAACTTCACAATCATCTCGGTTCTTGCCGCTGAATCGCTAGCCAGTGAGATCGGCGAACCACCGAAGTTCCCAGAAGCGCCATGAGACCAGTTATTGGACTCTGCAGCGCACTTGAACGAGCCCAGTGGGGAGTCTGGGACCAACAGGCCGTACTGCTGCCGAGTAACTACATCGAAGCCATTCAGGCTGCTGGTGGTCGCGCGATCCTGCTTCCACCGGACCCAGCGGCCGTAGAGGATCCCCAATCAGTACTCGGACTGATCGACGGACTGCTGCTCGCTGGCGGCGCAGATATTGATCCATCGCACTACGGGCAGCAGCCCGAGCCCGGGCTGGAAGCGACAGTCCCAGAACGCGATGCCTTCGAAATTGCACTAACAGCTGAGGCGCTCGAAAGTGGCTTACCTGTTCTCGGCATCTGCAGGGGCTTGCAGATCATCAATGTTGCCCGTGGTGGAACTCTCCGTCAGGACATAAGCGATGACGCTGGCAAGACATTCCATCGAGCTGTCCTAGGCAGCTTCGAGGGCGCCGACCACCCGGTTGAGCTTGCCGATGGGACTCTCGCTGCGCGCGCAGTCGGGGCAACCCAATCCCTGACTAAGTCGCATCACCACCAGTCGGTTGATCTCGTCGGTAAGGGACTGACGATCTCAGGTCGCTCGCCCGAGGATGGAAGCTGTGAGGCCCTCGAACTGGTTGGCGCCGATTTTGCACTTGGAGTGCAGTGGCATGCAGAGGCCACCGCTGAGGATGCGGTTATTCCAAGCTTCGTCGCTGCAGCACGCCGCTGGCGAGACCGCTCGCAATCTCAGTCAGATTGAGCAGCTAGCACTGCATCAATCTCGATCTGGCCGCCGGCAGGTAGCGCTGAGACCTCGATAGCCGCCCGCGCCGGTGGTTCTTCGCCGGGGAAATACTCGGCGTAAATCTGATTGACAGCACTAAAGGCGCCGATGTCAGTCATAAAGATTGTCACCTTGACTGCATTCGCAAGGCTAGTTCCTGACGCCTCGGCGACAGCTGCCAGATTCTCAAGTGCCTGACGAGCTTCGGCCTCAATTCCACCAACGACCAGGCCACTCCCATCAGGCTTTAGACCAAGCTGGCCAGAGACAAAGACGAACCCGTTGCTGCGGACCGCATGGCTGTATGGACCGATTGCCGGAGCCGCGCCCGGAGCGTTGATCGCCTTTCGAGACTGATTCATCGGATTGCAATCCTACGCCTGATCGCTCGGAAACGGCCATGATGGTGCTGTGGCTGACTTCCCCGAAACCGAGGTACGCTCGCTGCTCGGCGAAAAGCGGACCTTCCCCGCTGACTTACCGGCAAGACGAACCGTTGTCGTGGCGGCCTTCCTGCGTGAACAGCAGGAGCAGGTTGATCGCTGGATTGATGCCCTGACTGAGGCAGGCCTGCCGGGCAGCCCACTTGACATGACAGACAGTGACAGGGCCGTTGTGATTGAGCTACCAGTACTGCCATCGACTTACAGGTTGGCCCGACGAATGATCGACGGTGGAATGTCGCGCAGCATCGCCATCGATCGAGTGCTGGCGCGAACATTTACGACATATACCGATGTCGCTGCCTTTCGGAAGGCAGTAGCGATCCCCACGCCTCGCGTTGAAGTCCTTGTCGTGACTCGTCTAGGCGAGATAATTGACCGAGCGAGTGGCGAGCCAAACGAGTTCGCTGTAACGCGGCTGAGCGAGTCGGCGCTGGCCTCAGCCGAATAGGCTCGCCAAATGGCAAACCGCCTCGCCGAAGAGACCTCCCCGTACCTGCTCCAACACGCCGATAATCCGGTCAACTGGCAGCCGTGGGATGCCGTCTCGCTGGCTGAAGCAGCAGAGCGGGATCTACCTTTGCTCGTCTCGATCGGCTACTCGGCTTGCCACTGGTGCCATGTAATGGAGCATGAATCATTTTCCGATCCGGCCGTCGCCGAACTTATGAATCGGAACTTCATCTGCATCAAGGTTGATCGTGAGGAGCGACCAGACATTGACGCACTGTTTATGGAGGCCTGCCAGATGATGACTGGACACGGTGGTTGGCCGCTCAACGCCTTCGCGACTCCGGACGGCAAACCGTTCTGGGCGGGCACCTACTTCCCGCCAGCAGAGCGCAGCAGCATGCCTTCGTGGACAAATGTTCTAAATGGAATCGCAGCGACATGGCGAGATCAACGCGAGGAAGTTCTCGCGGCAGGCGAGCGGAACGCTCCACGACTCGCGGGAGTAGCCGCATTACAACCGCCGGAGGTCGAGCACGATGCTCCGACCGTGATCGCTGACGCGCTCGAGTCGTTGCAGCAGGCTTTTGATCCGCGCAATGGCGGCTTTGGTGGTGCGCCTAAGTTTCCTTCCCACGAGGTGATCAGCTTTCTGCTCGCCGCTGGCGACAAGGACATGGCGCTGACAACACTGCGACGGATGGCCGATGGTGGGATTCACGACCAAATCGGCGGCGGCTTTAGCCGCTATGCAGTTGATGCGACTTGGACCGTGCCTCACTTCGAGAAGATGCTCTCCGACAACGCACTGCTTGCTAGCGAGTATCTGCATGGCTGGCAGGTGAGTGGCGACCCTTACCTGCTCCGAGTCTGCCGATCAACTCTTGATTGGATCCTTGATGATCTCTCCGCTCCCGAAGGCGGTCTCTACTCCGCCCTAGATGCTGATGATCCAGACGGCGAGGGGCGCTACTACGCCTGGTCACCAGAGCTCGTCGCCGGCGCGCTGCCTGATCAGCTTGATGCTGCTGCCGCTTGCGAGGTATTTGGAATCACCGAGTCCGGCAACTTTGAGGAGGGTCTCAGCGTGCCGGTTCGCGCAGCTGATCACCCAGAAGTCGAGCGGCTGCGAAGCGCCCTGCTCGCGGCTCGAGCAACGAGGAGCCGACCGGCCACCGACACGAAGGTGATCACAAGTTGGAACGCTCTTGCGATCAGCGCCCTCGCTGAAGCCGGTTCCGTAATCGGTGAACCCCGCTATTTGAGTGCAGCGATTGATTGCGCCGACAACCTGCTGGCGCACCTCTTCACTAGCAGCGGCAAGCTACTCCGCTGCCGTACGGCCGGAAGGGCTGTAATTCCTGCAGTACTCGAGGATCACGCGCTACTGCTGACGGCGCTACTTGACCTTTACGAGGCGACCTTTGATCAGCGCTGGTACAGCGAGGCAGTCCGCCTCGCTGACACAACATGGGAGCGCTTCGGCGACGCAGAGCTCGGCGGCTTCTTCACGACGGCAATTGACGGCGAGCAACTGGCAACCCGTCGCAAGGACCTTGAGGATCAGCCGATCCCCTCAGGAAATGCCTCGATGGCCCTAGCGCTAACACGCCTCTATGGATTGTCTGGCGAGTCTCGCCACGCCGACCGAGCCGCTGGTGTCACGAAATTACTGACCCCGATCGCGATCCGGTCGCCACTCGCCTGCGGTCGCCTCCTTAAGACAATCCTGATTGATGCGGTTGGACTGCGCGAGGTCGCAATTGTCGGTCCGGACAGCGACCAACTGATCGGCGCCTACCGCTCTGCCCTGCGGCCAACCTCGGTTGTTGCGGCAGCCATCGCCAAGTCAGAGGTTCCATTGCTCGCTAATCGCGATCCAGTTGACGGCCGAGCGTCCGCATTTGTCTGCCAAAACTTCACCTGCTCGCTTCCCGTCACGACCACAGAAGAGCTACTCGAACAACTCGCACGGGAAGGAGCCTGAACAGCAGGGGTAGCAATTCCGAAGCCCGAACACCATCCCCGCGCGCAAGGGAACGGAGCGCGACAGTGATAGCGTCGCGACCGATGACAAGCGCAATGATCGAAGTCGAGCAACTCGAGAAGACGTTCGGCTCCGGCGACGATGCAGTTCGCGCTGTTCGCGGTGTCGACTTCGAAGTCAAGCAGGGCGAGATCTTTGGCCTGCTCGGCGCAAATGGAGCCGGTAAATCAACCGTTGTCTTGATGCTGGCAACGCTCCTCAGGCCATCAGCAGGCAAGGCGCGCGTCAACGGTTTCGATGTAACGAGCCAAGCAAACGAGGTACGCCAGTCATTTGGCGCCGCCCTGCAGGAGACCGGTCTCGATCCACTCCAAAAGGGCTTTGAACTGCTCGTCCTCCATGGCAGGCTTTACGGATACGACAAGCCTGGTGCCATCCAACGAGCAAACGACCTGCTCGAACTCGTCGGCTTAAGCGACGATGGAGGTCGCCGAATCGGAACCTATTCAGGAGGTATGCGTCGCAGACTTGACCTCGCGGCAGCCCTGATCCACCACCCAAGAATTCTCTTCCTTGATGAGCCCACGACCGGCCTTGACCCAGCTTCCCGCAGGGCGATTTGGGATGAGGTAGCCGACCTAAAGAGCCAGGGCGTCACCGTGCTACTGACAACCCAGTATCTGGAAGAGGCCGATCAGCTCGCCGACCATGTCGCGATCATGGCAGAGGGCGTAATTGCCGCAACTGGCACACCAGACCAGCTGAAGGCGGGAATGGGAGCCGATGTTGTTGATGTGGAGCTGGCCGACGCTGAAGAGGCTGCTCGGGCAGCGCTTGCGGTCGGCGACAGCGCAAAGGTCGTCGGCGACGAAATCCGAATCAGCGCGACTGATGGCCCAGCCGTCCTTGCCGAAGTAATGAATCAGCTGAGAGCAGCTGGAATCGAACCGAAGGGTGTTTCGCTGACACAGCCAACCCTTGATGATGTGTTCCTGAACCTGACCGACGGGCTCAAGAACGATGGTTGACCCGAACCTCGCCCCACCGAAGCCCGCCCCACTGTCGACTCAGGTCTTCCTGCTGACACGGCGGCTTCTGCTGAAGGTTCTGCGTGAACCGGCGGTCACGATCCCGAACCTTGCGATCAGCGTCTTCTTCCTATTTACCTACAACGGCGCGTTTGGCAATTCAGGCGTGACCAGCTTCCCCGGAGTTGGTGGCAACTACCTCAACTTCATCCTTCCCGTAACAGTGCTCTTCTCGTCAATCAGCGGCGGCGCTGCCGGTTTGACGCTTGTCGCTGACCTTGAGACTGGCTACTTCCGCCGCCAGCTGACAATGCCACTTTCAAGAGCAGCGATTGTGCTTGCAGCGATCATGCTCGGCGCGATCCAAGTCCTTATTCAGGCGACGCTGATCATGTCGCTCGGCCTGCTGATGGGTGCTGATCCGGCAGCCGGGTTCGGGGGAATACTGGCGTTGCTTGGCTTTGCACTACTTTGGGGAATGGGATTTGCCGGTTACTCGGTTGCGACCGGACTGAAGACGGGCAATGCACAGGCAGCACAGGCGGCAACATTCATCTTCTTCCCACTGATGTTCCTCGCACCGGTTTTCCTGCCAATGGATCAGCTTGCAGGTTGGATTCAGGCCGTGGCAAAGGTCAACCCGACCACCTACATGCTTGAGGCAATGCGATCGGTGATGATCGAAGGGTGGGTAGCGTCAGCGCTCGTCAAGGGCCTCGTCGCGGGAGGACTGTTTGCCATCATCACGTTGACGATTGCTGTTCGCGTGGCACGAAGCAAGACTTCGCGAGCGTAACCCGCTTGCAGGTGCGGCGGGTATAGACTTTTGAAGGCCTCGCCCCGAAGCCGGTCCTATTTATGCGCTCGAAACTCTCCAAACTGATCGTCTTCCCTGGCAGCAAGGTCGGCCGCTGGGTTGTTCTAGTCGCATGGATTCTCGCAATGGGCGTAATCGGCCCAGCATCTGGAAAGCTCGAAAAGGTTCAGAAGAACGAGACTGCCTCATGGCTGCCGTCAAATGTCGAGTCGGTCAAGGCCCTCAATGCCGTAAACGCTGCCCAAAAGAGCGAAACGATCCCGACACTGATTGTTTTCGGACGCAGTAGCGGATTGACCGCTATCGACAAGCGTGCGATCGAAAGCGACATTGCGACGCTTTCGACCCCACCGGGGATGCCAAAGTCGCTAGCCACAAAGACCGTAAAGGGTCGTTCTCTGCCGGCTATTGCACCACTTCCGGTCTACTCAAAGGACGGCAAGGCTGCACTAGTTCCGCTCGAGCTCAAATCAACTGGCAAGGGCGAGGACATCCTCAACTCGGTTGACCAAATACGCAAGGTCGTCCATCAGGGGCCACCAGGCCTTGAGGCGAAGGTAACCGGTGGTGGTGGCTTCTCGGCCGACGCAATCAAGGTATTCGGGAACATCGACGGCACACTGCTCTACGCAACGCTTGGCCTCGTCTTCATCCTGCTGATCATCATCTACAGGAGTCCAATCTTCTGGGCAATTCCACTCTTCTCGGTGATTTTTGCCGAAGCGGCTACCCGGGGCATCGCCTACTTCATGGCAAAGAATGGACTGACGCTCAACGGACAGTCGGCCGGCATCATGTCAGTGCTTGTCTTCGGCGCTGGTACCGATTATGCCCTGCTGGTCGTCTCGCGATATCGCGAAGAGCTCCGCAAGATGGACTCAAAGTTCGACGCAATGGCGATCGCCCTGCGACGCGCCGGGCCAGCGATCATCGCCTCAGCCGGGACGGTAATTCTTGCCCTTCTCTGCCTGACGCTCGCCGAGGTCAATGGCACCGCAGGCTTAGGACCAGCTGGCGCAATTGGCGTTGCCAGCGCAATGATCGCGATGCTGACGCTGCTTCCTGCCCTGCTGACAATCTTTGGACGCCGCGCTTTCTGGCCGTTCATCCCCCATGTTGGAGATGGCGGCACCGACGAGACGCATGGCGCATGGCGAAAGCTTGGTGAGAAGATCGT
>JAPLCG010000116.1 GCA_026392385.1 Solirubrobacterales bacterium | reverse complement strand
CAACACCCGCAATCGCGAGGAACTTGCCTCCCGGCTTGCCGGAGGCTGCTGCACCACCGGCTGCGCCGCCAGCGGCTGCCGGAGTTGACTGCGTTGCATCTGGTGTGCCTTGACCTTCAGGCTGATCAGGTGTGCTGGTGCTCAACTGGTTTCCTCCTCAGGAAGTATTGGTTCGTGTCCGCCAGCCATCGAGACTGTCGGTTGCAGGTATTAGACCGTGAAAGGCGGCGTTACAAAGCAGCTGACCGGCAAAGTTTCAGCTTGAAGTGCTGAACAGCGTGCGCGACCAAATAGTCCAAATAACCTCAAGCACCCGATCGGCGTCCTCCTGCGGGGAATAGCCAAGCGCGCGGATCAGGTAACGCTCATTGAGGACATTGAGCGCGTCGGCAGTTGCGGAAATGTCCAGATCAGCTAGCAGACCGAGTTTCTTACTGTTGCGCAGGCCATCATCAATAGCGGCTGAGAAGTGCCGCAGGAAGCCCTGGTAGCCACGGTCAATCCGAATGTCAACGCCAGCGCCTTCGGCAACTGCTCGAACAAGCGGACCATTGACAACAAAGAACTCGACGCTGTACCGCAGACCCTTGCGCAGGTCTTCCGGAGTTGAGATTGAGTCCTTGAGCTGATCGGTTACCGCTACGAGATCAATTGCTACCTCACGAAGCAGCTCTACGACGAGCTCAGGAAGATCACTGAAGTGCCTGTAGAAAATAGTCCGCGAGAGGCCAGCCTCAGCCATCACACCATCAACAGAGAGGTCCCGATAAGGCCCGGACCGGAGCAGACCATCAGCTGCCGACAGGATCGCTGAGCGGGCCTCGACCGCTGACAACCTGGGTCGCATATTTGATGCCTGCTTCATCTGGCGGAAGCGTAAACCACAGACGGCAGGAAAGCGAGCGGTTGCTACCAACGGTTGCTACTTGACATGGCGTCACATTTCGTTGATATTGGGTGGATGGAAAAAATCTCGGCCGCCCAAACACGCTCCCTCAATAGCCGCAACCTCCGCGCCGTGATTGCCATCGGACTCGCGCTAGCTTCAACAGCAGCCTTTGCAACGGTCACCGATCAGGCCCAAGCCGCTACGAAGCCCAACATTGTTGTGATTATGGCCGACGACCAGCGCCAGGACGACATGCCTGTAATGACGAAGCTCAAGGCTGCGTTGGCTGACACGGGTACGACCTTCCAGAACTCCTACGTCTCTTACTCGCTCTGCTGCCCATCACGCACCAGTTTCCTCACTGGGCAGTTCATGCACAACCACGACATCACTTGGAACTTCTGGCCTGAGGGTGGCTACTTCAAGTTCAAGCACCAGTCAACCAATTACGACCCGAGCAAGAACCAATACGGCGGTTGGAGCAACATCCTTCCCAAGTGGCTGCAGAACTCCGGTTACCGAACTGGCCTTATCGGTAAGTACCTGAACCAGACCGGCGAGAAGGACCCTTCAAAGGGATACGCGGACTCCGGCAAGGCAAAGCCGACCGAGATCCCACCAGGATGGAGCGAGTGGGCTGGCGGCGTTGACCCAACGACCTACTCCTACTACGGCTACACGCTCAACGTCAACAAGAATGTGACGCCATCAAACCCAACCGGAAAGCTGATCCGCTACGGAAGCTGCGAACGGGTTACGTTCGCCAACAAGCCAACGAAGGACCCACTGGCGGGCTGCAAGGTAACCAGCCAGAAGGGCAAGGACGGAACGCAGTACCAAACCGACGTAGAGGCGACCTACTCCGAGGAATTCATCAAGCGCAATAGCGACACGCGCAAGAGGACCGGGGCCCCATTCTTCCTCTGGGTGACACCAACTGCACCGCACACAACAACTCCTACCGGAGCGAGTGAAGGCCTTCCCGCAGTTCCGCCAAACCGTTACGCAAACCTGTTTGCTACCCGCTCGCTTCCCGTCTGGCCGGCAATGGACGAAGCCGATGTTTCTGACAAGCCAGCACTTGACAGGAACCTTGCATGGTTCCCTCGGATTGGCGCCGGCGGCAAGGAGCTTGCTAAGCGCCACTACCGGGGACGACTCGGTGCGGTCAAGGGCGTCGATGATCTTGTAGGTCGTGTCGTAAAGACGCTCAAGGACAACGGCCAGCTGAACAACACGATCATCATCTACACATCTGACAACGGCTGGTTGCTTGGCGAGCATCGCCTCGTCGCCCAGAAGTACTTCGGCTTTGAGCCATCGATTCGCGTGCCACTCGTGATCAGCGGACCAGGCTTCAATAACCCGGCAAACCGTCGAGTTGTTACCGAACAGGCCGTAAATGTTGACCTTGCGCCGACCATCCTCCAGGCAGCTGGCGCAACCGCCGGACGACCGCTTGATGGAGTTCCACTTCAGGATCTGATCGCCAACCCATCAAATTGGACCAACCGCAGCTGGGCAGTTGAGACGGGACCAAATCCTCGCAGTGCCTACTACTCAGGCGTGCATAACCGCCGCTACCACCTTGAGGTAATCGTTGGTGGAGGCTTGCCGACCCGCTACGAGCTCTATGACCTGCAAGTTGATCCAAATGAGATGAACAGCGTCACCAAGGACCCACGCTATGCGGACGTTCTCGAGGCACTCAAGACTCAGGCTGCGACGCTTGCTCGTTGTAAGGGTGATGGCGGGGTCACCTCAGGTGGAACTACCTATCCGTCCTGCCGTGACAACCCAGCAAGTTTCCCGGAGCCAACGCGCTAGCAGCAATAAGTTGTGGTTCTAGGAACTCCGGGTTGTGCAGCTAGGATCAAGGAATGTTTCGTGAGCGCATGGCCCGCCGTATGACTGTTCCGACAGCTGAGCAGACGCTCCCGGGCCGCTCCGCGCCGAGTTATCAGCGAGCCGAGCGCCACGCCGTTTTTGGAACGCCTCTGGCTGGGCCTTGGCCCAATGGTTTTGAGGTTGCCCGTTTTGGCCTTGGCTGCTTCTGGGGCGCAGAGAAGATCTTCTGGCAGCTACCAGGCGTTCACTCGACAATCGTTGGCTACGGGCAGGGAACGACGCCACACCCCACCTACGAGGAGGTCTGCTCTGGGCAGACCGGCCACAACGAAATCGTTGAGGTGATCTACGACCCAACTCGGATTAGCTACGAATCTCTGCTCAAGGCATTTTGGGAAGGCCACGACCCGACTCAGGGCATGCGCCAGGGCAACGACCTTGGCACGCAGTACCGATCAGGCATCTACTGGACAAGTGAGGCGCAACGCGATGCGGCAATCGCATCGCTTGCCGCGTATGGAGAATCTCTTCAAGCTGCGGGGATGGGAGCGATTACAACCGAGGTAGAACAGGCGGCGGACTTCTACCCTGCTGAGGAGTACCACCAGCAGTACCTCGAGAAGGTTCCAAACGGCTACTGCGGCCTTGGCGGGACCGGCGTCTCGTGCCCGATTGGCACGACTGGTACTCCTCCAACCATCTGACCTACGCACTACTGACGGGAACTTCGAGCGCGCCCGAGAGGATTCGAACCTCTGACCTTCGGTTCCGTAGACCGACGCTCTATCCAGCTGAGCTACGGGCGCAGACTTGGCGAGTCTACCGGCCGCCAGTCCCACAGTCATACTCAGGCGGCGTGAGTAGACAGTTTTCAGCTAATTCGGGCGGCCGCCAGAGCCAATGATCAGCGTTGATCAGACCTCGTTTCTGGTGATCGTCGCTATCTCAGCGCTTGCTGGCACTGCCACCGCGATCGCCGGAAAGCGGGCGTTCATACCGGTGATCGTGCTCGAAATTATCCTCGGGATCATTGTCGGACCGCAGTTGGTTGGGCGATGTCGCTTGCGCTTGCCTACGCTGCCGGCGGATTGCTCGCATCGCTTGGCTTGGTGCTCTCGTTCCTCTATGTCGGATCGGCGATGTCAACGACCGCACTTGGAACCTTAATTCCGATTCTCTCCGACAATGGTGATTCGAAGACTCGCTTTGGCACCTTCCTGTTCGGGGCCGGATCGGTCGGTGAGTTTGGACCAATTGTGCTGATGACAGTGCTTCTCTCAACCGTGAATCCGTTAAGGGGAGCAACTGTTCTACTCATCTTCGCTGGGCTGAGCGTCGCCGTTGGATTGGTCGCATTTTCTGGGAGTAGCCGTGTCATGACCCAAGTTTCAGCTGCTCTTGAACAGAGCAATCAGGCGGCGGTGAGAATCAGCTTCTTACTCGTCTTTGGCTTAGTTGCCCTAGCGACACAGCTGACAATTGACGCTCTGCT
>JAPLCG010000077.1 GCA_026392385.1 Solirubrobacterales bacterium | reverse complement strand
GAAGGATGTGCACATGGTCGAGAAGGGTCCTTTCGGGAGTGACGCGTTCGACGCGCAGACGGTTGTGATGCTGGGGCCAGCCTACAGCCGCCCGCGTGAGCGGTACCACCTACAAGCTCACAGGCAGGCAGCGCGGCCGCCAAACCGGACCCCAAAACTCAAGGTCCGTTGGCAGCCGCGCCTGTTTACTGCTCAGCTTCAGCTTGCGGGGACTGCTTCCCCGTCGGTCAGCTTCTTGGCACCCGTTACAATCACGAGGCCGAACCCGACCTTGGCGAGAAGGTCAATTACTGCGAAAACGGCAACCTCAGAGTTAAGGCTGATCGTGCCGGTGCCCTCGCTGCCGAGCAGCCACAGGACCGGATAGATGAACCAAAGCGTTGTGAGAATTATCAGCAACTTGCCATAGAGCAGAGAAGCTGCATCGCCGGCCTCAGCGGCAAGCGCGCGGACTGGGCCCCAAACGACGCCAAGTACGATCAGGAAGAACAGGCAGCTGACGACAAACCAGGTGTACTTGTTTGTCTCATTGACTGAGAGAGCACCAAAGAGACCTGTGACGATCATCAGGATGTCCGCGCCGATGGCAGTTCCAACGAGCGCCCTACCTGCACCCTGCTTAATGGCAACCCCAATCAGGCCAATAAGAAGCAGCGGCGTGGTGACAATCCAATCGACGTAACGGGCAACAAAGACAACCTTGTCGGTCGATTTAACGATGCCGCCAATTGGCGTGAGCAACACCTCGGTCTGCGTGACGAGGATGTCGCCTTGACCACGTGCCATGAGCAGATAGGCACATGCTGCGATCGCACAGACGAAGAAGCTGGCTACGGCGTGGTGCGACTGTGCTCCAAGTCCGCGGCCGATGAGCCCAATCGTCACGGCGCCGAGCGCCATACCAATTGTGCCGATCCAGAGCCAGGTTTCCTGACTCGACGTCAACAGGTTGGTTGTCATTCTTTTCTCCCCGAATTAGTTTTTGCGCCGCTCCACGAATGGAGGACACTTTCGCCGCGGATCGTACTCTCTATCGCAGATTCCTCCGGTGAAGTTGGCGCTCTTGCGCCCATCAGGCTTTCGGGTGACGCTCACCGCCACCCAGCCGCCCTGTGACTCTTTGGATGCCACCCGCCCAGCTGGTCAAAGCAGATTCAACTTCCCAGCAGGAATACGGATGAGTCTGGTCTCAGACATGGAGTTCGGTGAGCATTCGTATTACTTCCCGGGCGAGGAAAACGCGTCCACCGTGAGTTGCTCTCTCCTCGAGAATGTCGAGCTCTGTCAGGCGACGCAGAGCGTTCATCGCAGCCTGCTGCGTGGCTCCGTGGCGCTCCGCTACCCAGCCGGCTCTTAACACCGGGAATCCGGCTAGCTCGCCGGCAACGCGCTCAGCTACTCCCCTTACACCTGCGGCCCTTGCCTTCGCAACGGTCTCGCTTTGCCATTCGAGCAGCTCTGCAACCAGCCCGGTTGTCGCCAGCGCCGAGTGTTCAATGCCGGTTGCGAAAAATCTGATCCACGCATCCCAATCACCGGAAACGCTGAGGGCCAGCAGTTGATTGTGGTATTCGTCCTGATGGCGCTCAAACCACGGCGATACAACAAGCACCGGGTTCGCGAGCACGCCATGGCGGATCAGCTGAAGCACGATCAGAAGCCTTCCGATTCGCCCGTTGCCATCAGAAAACGGGTGGACTGTCTCCAGCTGATAGTGAGCCAACCCTGCTGCGACAACCGATGGCATGTCTGTTGGCGGGGAGTTGACCCAGCGGAGCAGGTCGTCGAGCGCGCCGGTCAGCAATTTGCCCGGCGGAGGAGGAATAAACCTTGCTTGTGCGATCGGCGCGTCCGGACGGCCAATGAACACCTGTCGGTCACGTAACTTGCCGGCGTCTGGGCCGTCGCTTGACGTTCCATCAACGAGGGTTTTGTGAAGGCCGCAGAGCGCTTTAGCTGTCAAGGCATTTTTCGTCGGCCAGGCAAACGCCTGCTCCGCGACCCGGACGAAGTTGAGTACTTCGAGTGCCTCGGGAGTTTGTCCATCCTGCCCGTCTGGGCCGAGCACATCTTCAAGTGGGGCGTATGTCCCCTCAAGTGCCGTGGTGCTCTGCGCCTCGCGCCGAATAGTCGGAACTCGTAAGAGCGCGGGTACCGCTACTTGACTGGCAGCCTGGTCGAGTCTTGCGACAGCAGCCTCCGCCGCGGCAACAAGTGTCCATGTTGCTGGGGAGAGATCCACGGATACTGGTAACGGGTCGGGAAGGTATGCAAACGAGTTGTAGGTTGCGCCGCTCCGTGCGGTCGTGCCGGTTATAGGAACAAGGCGACCGATCGGTGATTCTTTAAGACCCTCGAAATCCACGATCCAAGTCTAGCGCAAGAATAGTAGGATCGCTACCGGCAGATCCAAGTCCACTTGGCCCCGGGCAGTTAGGCCAATCGCCAACGCGAGCGGCAGCAGTCGACACTCATCGCTCCGCGCGTCTACTCAGGAAGCAGCTTGAAACGAGCAAAGTGCCGAGCGCGCCCGCAAAGACCGCCGCCTCAACCGACACGCGGTTCATCAGGAATCCCCAAATCAGCACGCCAACTGGTGCGGCAATGCTTGAAACAAAAACAAAAGTGGCGACCATCTCGCCGGAGTCTTGATCGCTGCCCGCATCGGTTGCAGCACCAAGGTTCAGTGCTCGGCCGCCGTAGCGCATTGCACCAAAGCCAAGACCGGCAATCAGCCAGATCCACAGTTCAATCCTGTGACTGAACATGAGTGACGCACAGCCGTAAACGGCGATGAATCCCGCACAGCAGATTGAGGCGATCGCCGCCGCCCGCAGGTTGCTCCGACGGCGCCCAAACCTTGAGACAACGATTGGAGAGAACAGTTCACCGGCCGACATTGCAGCCATCAGGATCCCCGCGCCGGAAATCAACGGCGACTGTCGTAAAGAAGCAGCGATTGGAACGATCATCGATGCCATCGGCGCTGCGAACATTCCTACCCCACAGCCAAGTAGGGCAGCCCTGCGCAGTGCACTGTTGCTTCTAACGCGGGAGAGCATGTCGGCCCATGCACCACCTCTTACGTCAGGCGCAGCCGGCTCAACCGCTGGAGAGCGCAGCAAGACAAACACGGCAAGCGGAATGCCCAAAACCGCCCGTGCAACCAAACCCCAACCGGGCTTGATGTTGTCGAGGATGAAGCCGCCAACTATCGACCCAATGCCAAAGGCAAGTCCGCCGGCAACGGAGAGCCGCGCGAAGGCGCCCGCCATGTCCTGGCCGCCAATGTAGGCCTTCGCATAGAGCGGACTGAGAACCGCAGAGACTCCTGCGCAGACCCCGAATCCGACGGCGCTAATCAGCAGGACTGGTACTGCGCTAGCCCCTGAGCGGATCAATGCTCCAGCAAGCAACCAGAGAATCGATCCGAGAACAATCGAGAGAACAAACGCGCGGCGCATTCCGATTCGCTCCGCAAGCAACGGCGCGTAGGGAACAACGAGCGCAAGTGACAGCAGCAGGATCCCAAGGTAGAGACTTGTATATATAGCCCCGTTCGAAGCACCACCGGCGCGCGTCATGATCGCTGTTGAATCAAGGGCGGCGATCGCAATGCCAGCCGTCATCGCCCCGTAAGCGATCAGGAACGGTGCTTCGCTCCGCCAGTTTGAAGCTGACTTAGCCTGTCGGCTGCTGGCGCGCGAGGTTTGCGATTCTTGCGCAGCCCGACTCATGCGGGCTGGGTATTCCTTCTCCTCGCCGCAACCAACGATGCGATCGAAACCACGGCAGTACCAACGGCGCCAAATGCGATCGCTGCCTCGGGGCTAATGCGGTTGATCATCACACCCCAGATCAGCACGCCGACCGGCGAGGAAAGTGCGGTCGCAAATGTGAACGCAGAGATCAGGTTCGCAGCGCTCTCATCACTACCGGAGGCGGTTACCGCGCCAATGTTCAGCGCACGAGCTGCGAACCGCATACCGCCGAAGCCAAAGCCAATCACTGACCAAACGACCAGCTCCGGTTTATCAGAGAAGAGAAGAGCAGCCGCGGCGTAGGCTGCAAGCATTGCCGCACAGCAGATTGATGCGATCGCCGCCGCTTTGAGCAGCGACCTCTCGGTTGAAAACTTCGACACGATGTAAGGCGAGCCGAGCTGACCTAAGGCCATCGCGGCCATCAGGATTCCCGCACCGGGCAGCAGTGGTGATTGGCGCAGCGCATCAACAATTGGCACGATCAGGCTCACCAGCGGCGCGGCAAACAGGGCCATGCCACAGCCGAGAATTGTCGCGTAGCGCATCTGCGCATTACCAAGCAGGCGATCGCGCATG
>JAPLCG010000028.1 GCA_026392385.1 Solirubrobacterales bacterium | reverse complement strand
GAAGAGGCCGGAGTTTCCGACAAGCTCCTCTATCTCTACTACCCAGGTGGAGTACTTGAGAAGCTGGTTGAGGCCGTCGCCGCAGACTTTGCCGCCGGAGTTCCAAGCTTTTTCGCGGGAATCCCCGTTGACCCGCCGCAAACGCAGGAGGACCTGAAACAGCGGATTGATCTGGTTGTTGATCGAGCACTTGACTGGGTCGAATCTGTTCCAGGTGCATGGATGTTTGGTCCCGAGCGAGATCGCCTCAGTTCCGAGGTTGGCAAACTCTGGGCCGAAAGCCAGCGGTCGATCGCAGCGATGCTCGCAGGGCTCAAGCTGCCAGGCCTTCGCAACACGGTAGCCGTCAGGTCGTTGATTCATTCGGAGCTTCGCGCCTTTGAAGCGCTCGCATATGACCTCCGTACCGGTGTGCTCAAGCGTTCCCAAATGAAGAAGATTGCGACCGCGCGCTTCGAGTTCCTATTTGCGACTGCCGCGCCTGCCCTCAGCTCCTGAAGCGAGTGCCATTCGGCAGTTGCGGCGCGCAGAATCTCGCCCGTGCCGATAACTTTGATCCTCTGACCACTGGCAATCGAACGGAGCAATAACTTGAGCACCCCAGAGACATTCCTAAGGCTGCTTCAAGCTCCTGGTCCTTCCGGCCGCGAAGCAGCTGCCTCCGCAGTCTTCCGCGAAGCCGCCAGCAGCTTCGCCGACGAGGTTGAAGGTGACCTTGTTGGCTCATCAACGGCGCGAGTAAAGGGCAAGCCGGGTGATCGGACTTTGGCAATCGTCGGCCATATCGATGAGATTGGGCTGATCGTCAGCCACATTGAGGAGAAGGGGTTCCTGCGCTTCCAACAGGTTGGTGGCTGGGATCCTGTCGTACTGATTGGGCAGCGCGTCGCAATCACTGGCCGTGACGGTAAGACCGTCCCAGGAGTAATTGCTCGCAAGCCAATTCATCTGATGGAAACCGACGAGCGCGGCAAGTCAGCGAAGATCAAAGACCTCCACATTGACATCGGCGCGAACGACGCTGATGATGCGAAGACGCTGATCCGCGTCGGCGATGTCGGTGTTATCGCTGTCGATCCACTTGACCTGCCAAATGGTCGGCTTGCCTCCCGTGCGATGGACAACCGCGTCGGCTGTTTCGTTGCCCTTGAAGCTGCGCGACTGGTTTCCGAAGCCGGTGGAGCAGCCTTTGATGTGGTGGCTGTCGCCGCCAGTCAGGAGGAAACCTCGCTCGGTGGCGCGAAGACCGTCACTCACCGTCTGCGACCGGACGTTGCAATTGCTGTTGATGTGACCTTTGCGACCGACCAGCCGGGCGTTACGACTGGCGAGCTGACCGATTCGCCATTAGGTTCAGGCCCGTCGATCACCCGCGGTACGAATCTTCATCCGGTTGTAAGTGATGGACTGGTTGAGACTGCGGAGGCGAACAAGATTGAGCACACGCTCGCAGCAGAGGGTCGCGGAACAAGCACCGATGCTGATGCGATCAACATCTCGCGTGATGGCGTGCCGACCGGACTTGTTTCAGTACCACTGCGCTACATGCACTCACCGGTTGAGGTCGTCCAGATCAGCGATATTGAGGCTGCTGCGAGGCTGATCGCTGACTATGCGCTCTCACTGCCAGCTGACATTGACTTCAACCGTTGACGGCTGATAACCAACGGCTGCTGATCCTTTGGGATGTAGATGGCACGCTGGTGCGGGGTGCGGCCGATGCCCACGGCCGCGCTTTGGAGATAGCCACTGCTGAAGCGATTGGAGCCGAGGTCCCAGCCGTTCAGAGCATTGACCCGGGCGGGCGAACAGACCGCGAGATTGTCAGGATCCTCGCCGCTGAAGCTGGGGTAGAGGCCGATGATTTTGCGCCTCACGCTGACGGCGTGATCACCCGAGCGGTCGAGATCTACGGCGCGACCGTTGAGCCAGACCTAAGCGGCTGCGTGCTTCCAGGAGTGGAAGCGATGCTGGCTGAGCTTGCCCCGAGGGATGACCTGATCATGGGGCTGCTGACCGGCAATATCGACCGCGTCGCCGCTCTGAAACTAGGTTCCGCTGGGATCGCACACCACTTTGATTTCGCTAGTGGCGCATTTGGATCGGATCATGAAGACCGGACCCGACTGCCCCAACTAGCCAGGTTCAGGGCCGCAAGAGGCGACGGCGAATGGCCGCGCGGACGAACCGTTGTGATTGGCGACACAACACGCGACATTGCCTGTGCGCGAGCCGATCGTGTCGGCGTGATCTGCGTCGCTACCGGGCCACAGCCGGCAGACGACTTGGTTGAAGCTGATGCCGTCGCAAGTCACGCCGGCGAGTTGGCGGCAATCATCGAACAGCTGGTAGTACGGCTTCCATCTGCTTGACAGAACCTGCTTACTGCGCTGAGCCTTATTTAGGTCGCGAAGCTACTTACCGCGTCAGCTTCTTATAGCTGAGACGGTGTGGTCGGTCAGCGTCGCCGCCGAGTCGTTCGCGGCGGTTTTCTTCGTAGGCGTCGAAGTTGCCCTCGAACCAACGCACCTCAGAGTCGCCTTCGAATGCCAGCACGTGAGTTGCGATCCGGTCGAGGAACCAGCGATCGTGCGATGTAACAACTGCGCAGCCACCAAAGCTGAGTAGCGCCTCTTCCAGCGCGCGGAGCGTGTCAACATCAAGGTCATTGGTCGGCTCGTCGAGCAGCAGTAGGTTGCTGCCGGACTTGAGTAGCTTGGCGAGGTGGACGCGGTTGCGCTCACCTCCGGAGAGTGTGCCGACCTTCTTCTGCTGGTCCGACCCGCGGAAGTTAAACGACGCGGTATAGGCGCGACTATTGACCTTGTTATCGCCGACCATGATCTGTTCGTCACCGCCGGAGATCTCCTCCCAAACGGTTTTGTCGGCTGCGAGCGAATCGCGTGACTGATCGACGTAGCCGAGCTCAACGGTCTCACCAAGCTTGAGCGCGCCCTCATCAGCCTGCTCTTCGCCTGTGATCAGCCGCATCAGTGTTGTCTTGCCGGCGCCGTTAGGACCGATTACACCGACGATCCCACCTGGCGGCAGTGAGAAGGAGAGGTCTTCAAACAACAGTTTCTCGCCGTAGGCCTTCTTCAGACCATCAGCTTCAAGCACGACACCACCAAGTCGCGGCCCGGCGGGAATATGGATCTGGACGGTGCCGATATCTAGGTTCTTGTCTTCTGCAAGCAGCGCTTCGTAACGGTTGATTCTCGCCTTTGGTTTGGCGCGACGCGAGGATGCGTTCAGCCGCACCCAGTCAAGCTCCTGAGCGATTGTCTTTTGGCGGGCTGATTCCTCACGCTCCTCTTGGGCAAGGCGCTTCTGCTTCTGTTCAAGCCAGCCGGAGTAGTTGCCTTCGAATGGCAGCCCTTTGCCGCGATCAAGCTCGAGAATCCAGCCGGCGACATTGTCAAGGAAATAGCGATCGTGGGTTACGGCAACGACGGTGCCCGTGTAGTCGGCAAGGTGCTGCTCAAGCCAGGCGACCGACTCGGCATCAAGGTGGTTGGTTGGCTCGTCGAGCAGCAGTAGGTCAGGCTTTTGCAGCAGCAGGCGGCAGAGTGCAACGCGTCGCTTCTCACCACCGGAGAGCTTTGACACATCGGCGTCGGATGGTGGTAGGCGCAGGGCGTCCATCGCGATCTCGAGTGTTGTGTCGAGATTCCAACCATCAACGGCGTCAATCTGCTCCTGAAGCCGGGCAAACTCATCAGCGGTTTCGTCCGAGTAGTTGGTTGAAACTTCGGTGAAGCGGTCGAGTAGCGCGCGAACTTCACTCATTCCCTCCTCGACATTGCCGAGCACGTCCTTGCTCTCGTTGAGCTGTGGTTCCTGCTCAAGAATCCCGACCGTCTGGCCTTCCGCGAGCTGAGCTTCGCCGCGGTAGTCGTTGTCAAGCCCGGCCATGATTCTCAGCAGAGTTGACTTGCCGGACCCGTTGTAGCCGAGCACGCCAATCTTCGCTCCAGGCAGAAATGCGAGCGTTACATCCTCAAAGACGGTGCGATCCGGCTGGTGGACCTTAGTCAGGCCGTGCATCGTGTAAATGAACTGTGGAGCCATATCGCGCACCAGCATAGGGCCGAAGCTCGCCTAGATGTCTCGCCCCCGATACCGTTCAGCGAATGTCAGTCGAGATCCTTGACGTCGAGCAGTCACTGCTGCTGCTTGAGATTGAGGCGCCGTTTGATCAGCGGGCCGTGCAGCTTGCCCGGCGGAAGATGGCGAAACGCTGGCACCCTGACATTGCGCCGTCCGGAAGGCAGCTTGAGCATGAACGGCATCTACAGGCAATCAATCGCGCGGCCGATCAGTTGGAGAGTCTCGCTGATCAGATGCGGGGTGGAAGCGTCTCGCAGAGCGCAGTGCGCGCCTCGGCCGCAGCTGCCAAGAAGGCCCGCGCCGAGGCGGGCAAAAGGGCCTACGAGGCGGAGCAGCGCGCTCGCGAACAGGCCAGGGACCAAGCCAAGAATGATCCGTTCGCGTCACGCGTTCCTGATCGCTCGGTCGTGCACCGTTACGCACGCTGTCTCTCTTACCCCGAGTGGGGCGTTGGGTCGGTAATTGGCGTCTACTTCACTGGTGAGGGCGAACGGACAGACCAGTGGGCCCGCGTCACATTCCACCTAGGGATCCGCACCGTGCCGGTTAGCTCGCTCCAATACGTCGAGTTCGGAACGCCAGATGAGGCCTCCGATCGCGTTGAACGGTTCATGACCGCAGCAGCGCATGCGTTAGCGGAAGGCGATGCTGCGCTGGCTGCCAAACGGCTGATTTATGCTCGCGATGCCTCCCCGGATGATCCTGTCGTCTTGCGGCAACTTGCCGCGGCATTTCATCAGGCAGCCAACTACCCAGCCGCCGCTCGAGCTGCGCGCGATTGGGTTCGTGCCGAACCTGGCAATGCCGCCTCGCACCGATACCTGGCGAGGATCTACGAGTCAATGGGCTCGTGGGGCCCAGCGCTTGACAGCGCGAAAATAGCGGCTGAGCTGCTTCCAAATGAACCAGATGGCTGGGCGCGCGTCGGGCGGATACACCTTCGTCGCCTCGATCGTGATGCGGCACTAATCGCCCTTGAGCGAGCTCGTCTTGAAGGAGCAGGCAGTGATGTGTTGCTGGATCTTGCGCTGGCTCGGCAGCTAAGTGGTGACATTGGTGGCGAGGTTCAGGCCTGCGAGGAGGCAACCAAACTTGACCCAAGCTGGCAGGAAGCTTGGTCGCGCTTCGCACATGCGCTAGCGCGGACCGATCACCGCCGGGAATGTCTGTTGGTCTGTGATCGAGCGCTCGAGTTTGGCCCTAACCCGGAGGTCAGCGCGCTGCGTCGCGAAGTTGAGGCGAGCCTTCCCGCCGAGTTAGAAGAGAATGCTGCCTGATGAAATAGGCAAGGAAAGCCGCTGAACTAGCGGTATGACCTTGGTTAGTAATAGGATGCTCCCTAATTCAACCGAAGGGGTCATTTTCAATGCCAGCCGTTGCCTTTAAGAGCCTAGTTCCGCTTGGAGTTGCAGCAGCAATGCTGCTCTCAGCCTGCGGATCATCCGATAAATCCGCGAGCAGCTCCGACACAATCAAGGTCGGCGCGATTCTTGATGTTTCCGATGGTTGGACATCGCTCGGAAAGCAGGGACAGGCCGCGCTCAAACAGGCTGCCGACGAGTACAAGGCCAAGACCGGCAAGACAGTTGAGATCAAGGTAATCGACTCCGCTGGAGATGCCAAGAAGGCTGCCGCCGGCGTTACGACCCTCGCCGACGAGGGATACAAGGTGATCATTGGACCAGGCGGAAGTGCCGCAGCTCAGCTCGCCGAGCCGGTTGCAACCAAGCGTGGCGTAGTACTGATTAGCCCCGGAAGCACATCCTCTTTGCTCGCAAAGAGCGGCGACTCACTGCTTCGCTTCATCCCTGACGATCGAGTTGAAGCTAAGGCGATCGTTGCACTGATGGAAAAGGCCGGGGTTCAGGAGCTTGTTCCGGTCTGGCGAAAGGACCTCGGTAACGAGGGACTCCACGCTTCAGTCACTGCCGCCTTCGCGGCCCTGCGTGGACCAACCAGTGTTTCTCCAGGAGTCTCCTACTCGGATACCAAGACGACCGGATTTGACCAGACAGCAGCGGCTGTAAGCGCTGCCGTCAAGACTGCCTCCGCAAAGGGCAAGACTGCCGTCTATCTCGCCGGCTTCGGCGAGGCATCAGGCATTGTCTCGGCAGCCTCAGCGCCAGCAACGACAGTCACTTGGTACGGAGGTGACGGACTCGTAGGTGATGACTCATTCACCAAGGACTCAAAGGTCGCAGCTGCCACCGAGGCACTCTGCCTGCCAAGCCCACAGTTTGGGCTTGCTACAGCTGACAAGTCGAAGTGGGAGCCGGTGCTTGCATCGCTTGCCAAGGCAAACGGTGGGCAGTCAGATGCCTTCGGAGTAATTTCCTATGACGCTTCGAATGTGGCGATCAACACGCTTGCCGGTAGTGGAAGTGGCAAGAGCGGTCAGGAACTGACCGACGCAGTTGTAGCGACGCCAAGTGGGCTGTGACAGGTGGTTGGGAGCCAGCAGGCGGTCAACTTGGCACCGTCCTCAAGGCACCTACCTGCCCCTAAAGGGAAGCAACTGAACGCTGCGTCGGCTAGTGGTCGGCGCAGCTAGTTGGTCCGGCTCCGCGACATCCGTCGCGGAGCACGCATAGGCTGATCGCGTGCGATTGATTGTTGCCCGCTGCGAAGTCCGCTACTCCGGCCGTGCCGAGGCGCTGCTGCCCGAAGCACTCAGGCTGCTGATGATCAAGGCCGATGGGTCGGTGATGGTTCATGCCGATACAGGCGGCTACAAACCACAGAATTGGATGACGCCGCCAACGGTCATTGAGGAACAGGGCGATCCGCTCGAAATGATCGTGATCCGCAAGAAGGCCGGCAAGACGGAGGATCGGCTCGAGATCGACATCAAGGAGATCATCTCCGACTCACTGCATGACATGGGCGAGGCGGCAGCGCTTGAGAAGGATGGAATTGAGCGAGACATTCAAGAGGCGCTAGCAGCAGCCCCACATTGGTGTGGCGAGGGATTCCGACTTGTGCGCCGCGAGTGGGCGACAGACATTGGGCCGGTTGATTTGATGTGCCGCGATGAGGGCGACGGATGGGTAGCAGTAGAGGTAAAACGGCAGGCGACGATCGATGCTGTCGAGCAGCTTTCCCGCTACCTTGAGCGCATTCGTCTCGACCCGGCAATGGCAGAGTGCAGGGGCGTACTCGTGGCGGAGAAGATTCGCCCTCAGGCAGCAGTACTGGCTGAGAGCCGCGGTATCGCCTGCGTTGAAGTGGAGCTGGCAGTCCTGCGCGGTGACAAGGAGCCGGACCTAACGCTGTTTGGTTGATAACAGCGGTGCGCGAGATGGCCTGATTCGCGTACTCTTGCGCCATGTCAGAAACCAATCAAGCAGCGGTACTCACAGAGGCACGCAATGGCGTCCTCATCATCACTATCAACCGACCAGAGGCTCGTAACGCGGTCAACGGAGCGGTAGCGCAGGGGCTCGCCGACGCGGTCGCCGAACTCGACTCAAACGAGGAACTGCGTGCTGGCATCCTGACCGGCGCCGGCGGTGCCTTCTGCTCGGGGATGGATCTCAAAGCCTTCATGCGTGGCGAGCTGCCGTTTCTTGAGGAAGGCGGCTTTGCTGGCATCGCCAAGAAGGGTCCACGCAAGCCTCTGATTGCTGCCGTTGAGGGCTTTGCGGTTGCCGGAGGAATGGAGATCGCGCTCGCCTGCGATCTGATCGTCGCCGCGAAGGGGGCCAAGCTCGGCATTCCGGAGGCAAAGCGCAACCTTGTTGCTGCTGGCGGCGCGCTTCTACGCCTACCGAACCGCATCCCCTTCCACATTGCGATGGAGATGGCACTTACCGGTGATCCAATCTCAGCTGAGCGCGGCTACGAAGTTGGGCTTGTCAATCGTGTTGCTGAGACCGGTGGCGCAGTCGATGCCGCGATCGAACTTGCCGGGGCAATCACCGTCAATGGGCCACTCGCTGTCTATGCCAGCAAGGAAATCCTCACCAAGGCTGTTGATTGGACGGAGGCTGAGGGTTGGGATGCTCAGGAGGCGATTGTTGCTCCAGTCTTCACAAGCGAGGATGCCCAAGAGGGCGCGTTGGCGTTCGCCGAAAAGCGTGATCCGGTCTGGAAGGGCCGCTAGACCACAAGATGGGAGCAGGCGTTGACCGCTTCCTAGATTTCCTAGACCGCCACCAGCTGATCGTTTGGCTGGCGGCGCTCGCGTTCTACATTGCCGTGGCAATGTCCCTGTCGGCCCCTGTCGGCGTCAATGACGAGGACCGTTACCGACAGTTCTCGCAGGCGTTGCTTGATGGTGAATACTCAACTGGGAGCAGGCGAGGCTGGTTTATGTGGTGGGGGCCGGGAATGTCGGTGCTGCTTGCCCCGTTTATTGCTCTCGACACGCCACTTGACATTCTGCGACTTGTCTTTGGTCCGATTGCGCAGGCGGCAACTGTCGTGCTGCTTTGGAGGGTGCTGCTGCTCGAGGTTGGAAAACGACTGGCAGCTCTTGGCGCGATCGCTTACGCGCTCTACTGGCCGATTTGGATGGAGACGAATGTCGTCCTAAGTGAAATTCCATCGACACTCTTTCTCGTCCTTGCTCTCTACCTTTGGATCAAGGCACGACAGAAGGAAAGCAGCGGGCACGCAGTAGCGGCCGGCGTGGCGCTCGGCATTGTTGTTCTGATCCGAGCTGAGCTCGGCTACCTGCTTGAGGTTGGTTTGTTACTGAGCCTCGTGCTATTTGCCTGGCGCCGTAGCCCAGCCGCCAAGCGGTCATTTATCGGTGCCCTTACTGCGATGATTATCTGCCTCCCGTGGCTTGCCTACACGTGGACTGAGTCAGGCAAGGTCGCCTATTGGGGTGCCAGCGGCGGCCAGAATCTTTACTGGATGGCAGTCTCCAAACCACCACTGCAAGGCAAGGCGGTTATGTACAACTTTGCATTTAAGGACCGACGCTTTAGTGAGTATTGGCCGTTCATAAAACCGCTCGAGAATCGCGACACTATCGATCGCGACGAAGCGTTTAGGACTGAGGCAATTACGCAAATCAAGGCTGATCCGACCATCTACCTAAACAACCTCTGGAAGAGCGGTTCTAGGCTGTTCTTTGACACGCCGAGGAACTTCAAACCACTGTCATCGGTCTCGCCGACCGTGGTCGTCCCCAACCTTGTTGTTCTGTTTGCGATTGTCTTCGGTGCCGTGGTCCTGACGCTAAGGCGACGCTGGGCAGCGATTGCGATCGCGCCAGTATTTATTTCGGGCGGCTATCTGGCTGGTCATGTCGCGCTGTCAGGGTTGCCTCGCTACCTGATGCCGGTCGTACCGATCGTCGCTTGGTTTGCTGTCGTCAGCTGGGCAAGAACACGTAGCGATTCAGCGCAGCCCTGCCAAGTGCCAAGTTGCGGTAGGCCAGCGGCGATCGGAACTGAGACGGATGCGCCGAGAAGCGCCGCCTTGGCGTGAGCGGGCATGTCGTCGGGGCCTTCCAGAGTGTGCGTCCAGTAAGCGGCATCCTCTGGGGCGATTTCGTCTAACCAGGTGGCTAAGTCAATGCCAACACTTGGATCAGCGTTCTCGTTGAGTGTCAGGGCGGCACTGGTATGCAGAATCTGCGCATGTAGGAGGCCTGCCGATAGGCCAGCGATCTCCGGCATCGCGCCAACAATCTCGGCCGTTACAAGGTGCAACCCGCGCCTGAGAGCAGGCAGTTCAATTGTTCGCGAAATCCACACGCCGCCAACAACGATGACGGAACGCTCACCCGTTTGCACAAGCGCCGGTCAGGACTGGGGTTTGGGATTGCCAAGCGAGGCAATCAGCGGGCGAGCCAGGATGGCGAGCTCCGCGCCGAGTCTGGCAAACCAGACCACAGGCCAGCCACAGGCTTGAACCAACATCAGCGGGCGAGCCGGGAGGGCGAGCTCCGCGCCGAGTCTGGCAAACCAGACCTCAGGCCAACCACAGGCTTGAACCAACCGGCACCTAACAGCGCGCGTCTGGTCTGGGGTTTGGGATTGCCTAGCGAGGCAATCAGCGGGCGAGCCGGGAGGGCGAGCTCCGCGCCGAGTCTGGCAAACCAGACCTCAGGCCAACCACAGGCCTGAGTGACTAGCGTTCGCCAGGCAGCTTCGCTGGGTACATCGTTACCGGCAGCGACTCGTCAAGTGCTGTGCGAGCGATGCGATCCTGCTCGGCTGCGTGGGCGACTGGGTAACCCTCGCCGGTACTTGCTCGCTCCGGCCTTCCGACGTAGCCAAAGTCGATCTCGCGGGGGAGGATGTGCAGCAGCCTTGGTGACATGTGCGCGCGGGCGCCCATGTTGCGAGGTTCCTCCTGAGCCCAGACGACCTCCTTGAGGTTCGGATAGCGCTCGATCAGGCTGAGGATTCCCTTCTGTGGGAATGGGTAGAGGAGTTCGATTCGCGCAACGGCTGTGCTTGTAGCCGCTTCACGGAACGGGCTTCCATCAAGGTCGTAGAACAGTTTGCCTGAGCAGAGAACGAGCCGTGTGATCGCGTTCTCGTCGGTAACCCGTGGGTCGCTGAGGACAGTTTGGAAGCCACCCTCGGCGAGATCCTCGGGTGCGCTTGTCGCCTGTGGCAGGCGCAGCAGGCTCTTGGGAGTCATTACGACGAGCGGCCGCAGCTTGGCGATCTTGGCCTGACGGCGGAGCAGGTGGAACCATTGCGCGGGCGTTGTTGGATTCGTGATCCGCATGTTGCCTTCCGCGGCAAGTTGCAGGAAGCGTTCGAGTCGCGCTGATGAGTGCTCTGGTCCGGAGCCCTCGTAGCCGTGAGGGAGCATGAGCGTGAGGCGAGTTGTTTGGCCCCACTTGGCCATTGCGCTGGCGATGAATTGGTCAACGATTACTTGGGCGCCATTTACGAAGTCGCCGAACTGCGCCTCCCACATGACGAGTGCGTCGGGGGCTTCCTGGCTGTAGCCGTATTCGAAAGCGAGCGCGGCGGTCTCGGAGAGTGGTGAGTTGTGTATTTCGATTGGGGCTTGGGAGCCGGGGAGATGGCCGATTGGCGCGTACTTCTGGCCATTGTTGGCATCGTGGAGAACCATGTGGCGTTGCGAGAAGGTGCCACGAGCAACATCCTGGCCTGTTAGGCGCACGGGGGTGCCATCTTGGAGCAGTGAAGCGAGCGCGAGTGCTTCAGCGTTTGCCCAGCTGATCGCGCCACCCGGCTCAAGCTCCTGTGGCCGTTTGGCGAGTTGCGCGTGAAGCTTGCGATTGATGCTGAAGTCCGGTGGAACCTCGAGCAGCTGGCCGGCGAGTCGGCGGAGCGTCTTGAGCGGCACGGCGGTGTCGATCTCCGGGCTCTGTGTTCGATCGAGCTGGTATTCGCCGGTCTGTTGCTCAGGGCTCTCATGGCGTTCGATTGCTGACTTGAGTGCTTGGTGTTCGTCGCTGAGCTGCTGCCAGATCCGCTCCGACTTTGCTTCGGCGTCGGCCTGTGTGACTACACCGCGCTCCATCAGCTCTGCCGCATAAAGCTCGCGCACAGGTTTATGACCCTTGATCCGGTCGTAGAGCTGTGGCTGCGTGTAAGCAGGTTCGTCGGCTTCGTTGTGACCGAATCGGCGGTAGCCGATCAGGTCGATGAGGACGTCGTGGCCAAACTTCTGTCGGAAGGCGAACGCCAGCCGGACTGCGTGGATGCAGGCTTCGACATCGTCGGCATTGACGTGGATGACGGGAACATCGAAGCCCTTGGCGAGGTCTGATGCCCAGCGTGTTGATCGGCTCTCAACTGGATCTGTTGTGAAGCCAACCTGGTTGTTCTGAATCAGGTGGACTGTTCCGCCAACCGCGTAGCCTTCGAGCATCTGGAGGTTGAGTGTTTCAGCGACTACGCCCTGGCCGGGGAAGGCTGCGTCACCGTGCAGTGCAACTGGAATCGCGAGG
>JAPLCG010000027.1 GCA_026392385.1 Solirubrobacterales bacterium | reverse complement strand
GGTTCCACCAGCTGACCTTGAGCAGATCGCAGAGCTTGTGCCGGGCCCTTGCCAGACCTCGGCCTCGGAGAACATCACGCACATGCTGCGCACAAACCCGGCGGCCGCAACACTTGCCGACTATTCACGCCAGCTGCAGGAACCGGTTGATGCTGAACTGCTATCCGAGCTAGTCGGCTGGGTAGCCGGAGTCCTCGAGGAGGGTTGAGTAGGGCTATTCGCCCTGACTTAGCGTGTAGCCACGCTCGCCATCGAAGCTGTAAAGGTGCTCGGTCATTCCAAACTCGGCACCTGCCTCGTTGAGCCGACCAAGTAGAGCGACGATCGAGCCATTGTCTGCTGAACCATCGGAGATGAAGCGGCAGCGCCACTGGTCTGTCATGAAGCTCTCCGGTGCGGCGCCGGGCCAGACGCGCTGACCGCGGTTGCTTATCTGTGAGAGTTCGAACTGTTCGCCAGCGAGCGGAGCAAGTCGTTCGCCAAGCTCGGCTGGGGTCTCGCCGCGCCAGGTTACGAAGACATCGACGCCATCGAGTGTCTTGTTGGCTTCGGGGCCGCGAGGCTTGACGGCTGGCACGGCCATTGGCGCGCCGGCCGCATAGGAAACGGCTTTGAGTGTCTCTGGCTTCTGTCCGATCCGTGCGATTACCGCATCGGCGAAGCCACTTGTACCGACCTTCTCAGTGCTGACAGCCTCGTCGAAGATGTCATAGGTGTGGACTCCATCCTCAACCGTCTTCAACCAAGCGTTGTGGACCTTCTCCGCTACGTCGCCTTGGCCAATGTGGACGAGCATCAGGATCGCGCCGAGCAGTAGGCCGGACGGGTTGGCAAGGTCTTGGCCGGCTCGCCGCGGTGCGCTGCCGTGGATTGCTTCGAACATCGCGAAGCCCTCGCCGATATTTGCCGATCCAGCGAGGCCGACTGAGCCAGCGATCTGAGCTGCAACATCGCTGAGGATGTCCCCGTAGAGGTTTTCCAGAACAACTACGTCGAAGGCTTCGGGCGTATCTGCCAGCTTCGCGGCGCCGATGTCAACGATCCAGTGTTCGCTCTCGATCTCCGGATAATTGGCGGCTACTTCGTCAAAGACTTTGTGGAACATTCCGTCGGTCAGCTTGAGGATGTTGTCCTTCGTGAACGCCGTGACCTTCTTGCGCCCATTGAGCTTCGCGTACTCAAAGGCATAACGGCAGATGCGCTCACTTGCTGGGACAGAGTGAAGCTTCAGTGCGTGAACGACATCGTCGCTTTGCTGGTACTCGATGCCCGCGTAGAGGTCCTCTTCGTTTTCGCGCACGATTACGACGTCCATTCCGGGATGCTTGGTAGCGACGAACGGGTCGTAGGCAACGGTTGGCCGGACATTGGCGTAGAGGCCAAGCGTCTTGCGAACGGTCACATTGAGGCTCTTGAAACCGCCACCCTGCGGCGTCGTTATTGGCGCCTTCAGAAAGACGCGAGTGTTGCGCAGCGAGGACCATGAATCTGGCTCAATGCCGGAGGAATTGCCGCGCTCATAGACCTTCTCGCCGATCTCAATTTCCTCGATCGTCAGGCGGGCGCCGCCAGCCTCAAGGATTCGCAACGTAGCGTCCATGATCTCTGGTCCGATGCCGTCGCCCCGGGCGACTGTGATCGGTACAAGGCCTTCACCGTAAGTAGCAGTCTCGTTGCTCACGACTCCAGCTTACGCGATTGGCGGCAGAGCGCGCCCTTGGCGTTCGGTCGGACTCCCGGCTTATTGTTCAACGCACAGTCCACAAGTTTGCTTCGGAGGAGGCAGGATGCGAAAAGGAAGAATCGGTCGCGGAATTAGTCTCGCGAAGTCGAGCTGGGCAGTAATCAGGTCGCACCCATCGCTGATGCTGTTTCCCGTCCTCGGGTCAATCGCAGGCGTACTTGCCGCTGGCCTGCTGTTCGCGCCTGGCATCGCGGTCCTTGTCGCCGACGAGAAGCTGACCTGGGTCTTGATTCCCTTTGGGCTGCTTGCGGCCTACGGATTGACTTTTGTTGCGCTGTTCTTCTCGGTTGGGCTTGCGGCCTGCGCGAACTTGGCACTAGATGGCCAGGAGGTCAGCTTTGGCAAGGGCTTTGCCGTCGCGCGTTCGCGGACGGGGGTGATCGCCGGCTGGGCACTCGTTCAGCTGACCGTCGGACTGATCCTCAACCTGATCCAGTCGCTGCTTAGTGACCAGGGTGGCGTAGCGGCAATCTTTGGGGCAGTCATCCAGGTGATCGGAAGCCTCGCATGGGCAGTAGCGAGCTTCTTCGTGATTCCGATTCTCGCTCTTGAAGGGCTTGGACCGAAGGCTGCTCTCAAGCGCTCGGTTGCGACGATTAAGGAACGCTGGGGTGAGGGTGTCGTCGGATCAGCAGCGATTGGCATCGTGACACTGCCAGCGATCATCATCGCGATTGCGTTGATCTTCGGGGCGGCTTCGCTTTCAGATAGCAACGCGCCGGTTGCTCTGGCGATGATCGCCGTTGGAGTAATCGTGTTTGCCGCCGCGGTGATCTTCTCTAGTTCACTGACTGCAGTCTTTAAGGTCGCGCTCTATCGCTTTGCTGCAGACGGAACCGTCACCGGCGGGTTCGAGCAGCAGCAGCTCGAGTCGGCATTTGTGGCGAAGAAGCGACGCTAGTTTCGGCCCAGCGTCTGCAGGCTGAGCGGGGCTTTAGACGCCGCGCTCGACCTGCACTCGCCCACTAGCTTCGGCTTCGAGGAGCTTCGCGTAGTCAAGTGCGTTTTGCTCCGCATAGGCGAGTGAGAATTTCTCCAGTGCTTTGCCGAGCTTGTTGCCCTTGCCGATGTAGCCGGACAGCCGGGCGGCATCGCCGGAGCGAGCATGGGCGTGAGCAAGTGACCGTCCACAGAGCCCTGCATAGCCCTCAAGTTGCTCAGGCCCCATCTTGGCGATATTGGCCGAGCCCTTCATGTCGCGCAGCTGCCGTGCGTAGAAATGGCGCTTCTTTGGGCCGATGCCCTGCAGCCAACCGAGGAACGAGTCACTTGCCGACTGCATGATCCGCTGGCCCTCAACTACGCGCTGGCCGTGATTTGCGAACTCACTTGCGCCGGCATATGGGGCAAGTACCGATTCCTGTGCCTGCTTTAGCTGAATGAACAGTGGGTCGTCGAAGCGATCGCCCATCAGCAGAAGCATGAACGCCGCAGTTCCAACCGATCCAACGCCAACAACTTTGCGGGCAAAATCGCAGTACTTGTAGCGACGGATCAGCATCTGGCGATCCGGCTGCATTGATGCCACGTAGTCTTCGAAAGCCTGATTGATCCACTTTGCTGACTCTGGGTATTGGTTAACAGGGATGCGCATGATGACTGGCGCCTCCTCCTTGATTCTGTAACCGAGCGGCGTCGAATCCGCGAAGCGGCTGAGCGCGCCGACATTGTCGCGGCTCATTGCCTTTGAGACAGTTTTATCGAGGGTCTTCATCCGCTTTGGGTCGCCCGATGATTCGACCAACTTACGAACTTCGTCAATGTCGAGGCGGGCATACCAAGCATCTAGGAAGCGCATCTGAGAGTTCTCTGCGATCACGGTCGAGTAGGTACTTACGGCGCGGCGAACGCAGCTGCCGGCCTCCGATTTGCTGAAGCCGTTGTCGAGAGCTCCAATCGCGACGCTCGCGGTAAGTCGTTTTAGGTCCCACTCAAATGAGGCTGGCAGAGTTTCGTCAAAGTCATTTAGGTCAAAGACGAGGCGCCGGTCCGGGGCAGCGAAGATGCCGAAGTTGAGCAGGTGGGCATCACCGCAGGCTTGGACGCGAAGATCGGTTGTAGGCGTCTTCGACAGGTCCCAGGCCATGATCGCTGCGCCGCCGCGGTAGAAGGTGAAGGCCGACTCCAGCATCCGGCCGTAGCGGATTGGGACAAGGTCCTGTTCGCGCTCTGCTGCCTGCTTCTCAAGGATCGCGACGGGGTCTGGGCGATCAGACGGCGCCTCCCAATGGGCGTGCGATTCGATCGGGACAAGATTGCGAACTTCGCGGCCCGCTTCCAGTTTTGCGGCGGTTCCAGCTGGTGGCTGGTCGGACTTGGTTGGTGGCGTCATACCAGCAAGTCTTACTTGACCATCAAAGATTGTGCGTCAAAGGCTGTGACGGCCGAGGACGAAAATCACAGTTCTCAGCAGCAGTTTGATGTCTACCCAGAGCGACCAGTCGGTTGCGTAGCGGTAGTCGAGGGCAGCCATCTCGTTGATTGGGATCTTTGATGATCCACCGATCTGCCACGGACCGGTCATGCCTGGAGGAACATTCTGGCGGAAGCGCTCCCAACCCTTCAGCCTTGCGTCCTCCTCTGGGATCAGCGGCCGCGGTCCTACAAGGCTCATAGAGCCGCCAAGCACATTAAATAGCTGTGGCAGTTCGTCGAGGCCGGTCTTCCTGATCAGCTTGCCGACTCCAGTGACGCGTGGGTCCTCGGCGATTTTGAAAAGACCATCATCGGCCTCATTCAGCTTCTTAAGCAGCGAGCGACTCGAGTGGGCATCCTCAACCATCGATCGGAACTTGTAGATCGTAAATTCGTAGCCGTGGCGGCCAATTCGCCGCTGTCTGTAGAGGGCTGGTCCTCGTGAACTGATTCTGATCGCGACCGTGATTAAAATCAGGAGCGGTGAGATAAGGATCAGGCCGGGAATCGTCAGAGCCAGATCGAACGTGCGCTTGATGGCAAGCGAGGAGCGACTTAGGGCCGGTTTACGCACGCCGAGCAACTTCATGCCGGACAGGTCATCAACAACGAACGAATTACCGACGATCTCAATGAAGCTCGGTGCGATGCTGACATTTAGGCCTGCAGTAATAAGTGCGCGTTCCACTCCTGCATTTGAACTGTCTTTGCTGACCACGATTACGCGTTCAGCCCGGTGCGCGGCGACCAGGTCGCGAAGCATCTCTCGAGCTTCATCCGTATCTCGGAGCAACTCCTCGTTCAGCTCAAGCCGATCGATAATCACGGCCTTGTAGTGGTGGCTTCGTTCGAAACGCCGCGAGAGGACTTCAAAGTCGTCTTCACTCCCGACCAGAACGCAACGTTCGGGTGGTGTCGCTGCGACTACGAGCCGTCGAGTTATGCCTCGCCCAAGGACTATCGCTACGGCGATGGCGGCCAGGAAAGTAAGTCGCTGTCCACCTGGGAGCGCCAGCTGTTCGATTAGCGCTCCGATCACTGCAAGCGAAGCAACACAGGCAGCTATCTGCCAAACCTCGTCGAGTGTCGCGTGGCGAATTCTGACTTCGTCATTGTCGTAGAGGCCGTAGAGCTTGGCGAAGAAGGCAACCGCGCAAGGCAGAGCAATGATTTGTGTGAGATTGATGCCGTCCTGATAGAGGAGGGTGACGATCCACATCGCAGCTGCCGTTCCTGCAATATCGGAGAGCAGCAGCGCCCGACGCATCAGGGCTGCCCTAGCCGCAGCGGCTGACCCGCGAACAGCCGGACCCGGTGGATTGGCGCCGTTTGTAACGGCGCGCAATCCCTCAGGGGAGCGCGTCTCGAGCCTTACCTCATTCACAGTTCCTTGAGACTAGCGGCGCCCCAACTAGCCTGCGGCGGTTGGTCGTGAATCAGCGCGAGTCGCGGCTGCGCAGGCGCATTCCAGCGAGGACGATTGCGCCAAAGACGCTGCCAATAAGAATGATTGGCAGCAATACGCCAAGGCCACTGTCACCACCGCCGGCGAGAGTTTCTGCGAGTGCAGCGGTTGCTGCTGGCGTAGCTGCAGCAGCCTGCTCACGGCTAATCGCCTCACGTGCAGAGGTGCGCGGCGTTGCAGCAGCCATTGCTAACGCGTAGCGCTGGCCGCCAGCTTCGGCCAAAGAACTGATTTCAGCTTTGCTAAGACCTGAGTAGTCAGGACTTAGCGCTTTTCCGCCGTGTGATGGCCGCCCGCCGGTCGCGGTCGGCACCTCTTCGATGTACTGATCAATCCACGGGTCGCCGGTTAGCGACGCCTGCTGCGCAACAGGGCCTGCCGACGAGGCTGGCCCAGCGAACATGGCGAGTCCGATCAGTGAAGCTGCGATGATTGCGAGCAAGCGATGCACGAGACAATGGTTGCACATCCGAACGGCTCGTCACGCCACTTGACGCCAAGCGAGGAATCTGGAGGCCGCAGCGGCGTGAGGCAGGTTGTTGTCGCAGTCGCACTTGCGTTGCTGATTGCGCTGATCGGTTATCACCACGGCGGCTATGAACTGCCGGCGACTGGCGAGGTAGCAATTGGGGCTGCTTGGCTGATCCTGATCGGCGCCCTGCTCGGCCTCGTTCCGACCGTCAAACCATCCGGTTGGCGGGCAGCCTGTCTTGCGCTGCTGTTTGCCCTGCTGGTTTGGACAGTCACATCGTTGCTTTGGTCTAGTGCGGCCGAGCGGACCGTCGCTACCTCAGTCCATCTTGCTGCTCTTACAACTGTGTTCGCTCTGGCTGTGCTGACAGTAACGCGGCGCGACCGTGAGGCGATCGTCGCTGGAGTAGCTGCAGGAATTGCGCTCCTAGCCCTGATGGCGGTTGGTCACAGATTCGATCCAACCCTCTTTTCAGTTCAGGGCTCGGAACTCAGCAACTCCGATTACCAAGCTCGCAGCTATTGGCCGATTGGATATTGGAATGCGCTTGCCTTTCTCTGCGCGATCGCCCTGCCGCTGCTTGTGCGGTTCGCGGCTGAGTCGCGCCGTGCCTTGTCACGGGCTCTTGCAGCAGCGGCGGTACCGACGGTCGTGCTCTGCATTGTGTTCACGCTTTCACGCGGTGGGATGGTCGTTGCTGCAGTCGCGCTGCTCGTGGCGCTCCTGCTTGGGCCACTGAGCCTGAGGATCCTGCTCGCCTACCTAGTTGTTGCGATTGGGACGACAGTGCTTGTCACTTCGACTCTGGCGAAGAGCCAGCTGATGGATGGTCTGACTGCGGGTGGTCGTGGCGCTGAGCAGGCGGACCAAACTCTCCTGTTGCTCGTGATCGTGTCGGCGTTAGTCGCAGTTGGATGCGCACTGCTTGGTCAGCTTGACGGGATCATCAAGAGAGAGCCGCGCGCGCCACGGCCACTGCTGCGGCTTGGCGTAGTTTCGGCGGCGCTTGTGATGCTGATAGTCATAGGCCTTGCGACCGGCGGCGGCGACACACTGAACCGCAAGTTTGACCAGTTCCGGTCGACCGATTCCGGCCTCGCACCCGGTCGTGGCAACACTGTTGACCGGCTGTCGGCAACGAGCTCGAATGGGCGCTGGCAGCTCTGGCAGGGGGCGATCAACGCAGGTAACCAACAACCACTGCGCGGGCAGAGTGCCGGTGGCTTCGAAAGCTGGTGGACGATCAATGGCAGCGCGATCAAGGTTCGTAATGCTCACTCGCTCTACGCCGAGGTCTATGCGGAGCTTGGCTGGGTCGGATTGCTGATGATCATTGGCCTGCTGGTCGCAATGGCACTTGGCTGCGCCAGAGCGCTAAAGGGGGCGGGCCGCGATCTCGGTTTGGTGGCCGCAGGCACAGCTTCAGTATTTGCCTTTGCGCTCTCAGCAGCCGCCGACTGGACTTGGCAGGAGACGGTCCTGCCACTTTCAGCTCTGCTGATTCTGGCGGCCCTGCTTGCTCCCGACCAGCGCAACACGCCGGAACTTAGTTTGGCTTGGCGTGGGGGAGCGTTGACCTTTTCGGTCGCAATTCTTGCGCTAGTCATTCCGCCAACGGCCTCAAAGCAGGCGGTGCTGGCCAGCAGTTCAGAAGCGCTAGCCGGCAATCTGCCTGCTGCGCTCAAGCAGGCTAAGGCTGCAACTTCGCTGCAAGGCTATTCGGCGACCGCCTGGCGCCAGCAGGCGCTTGTTCTCGACCTTGGTGGTCAGCCAGCAGCTGCGCGGCTAGCAGCCGTCAAGGCAATTGACAATGATCCGAATGCTTGGCAGAACTGGTTTGTTCTTGCCGGTATCGACGCCCGCGCTGGGCAGACGAAGCGCTCGTTGAGCGACTTCCGCCGTGCCCGATCGCTTAACCCCAACTCCCAGCTTTTCAAGCCAACCAACTGAGGCGAGCCTGTCCGGCGCCAATATGCGCCTAGATCGCGTCGCTTATCTTGAGCGCTGAAATCTCATCGCCTTCGCCATGGCGTTTGTTAGATCTGACGGTTGCGACGATCGCAGCAGAGAGAAGCGCTCCGACTGCGCCTACCTCAAATGCCGCCGGGTAACCGCCAGCCGAAGCCGCAATTCCAACCAGTGGCGAACCTAACGCGACTCCCACATCAAAGAATGATGTGAAGGCTCCCATCGCTGCCCCGCGCCGGTCAGCATCGACCTCATCAAGAACAAGCAGCGCGAGTGACGGAAAGAGAAGCGAGAAGCCAACCCCGATTGTCGCGCTTGCCACCAGCACAACCGGAAGTGAACCCGCGACTGCGATCAGCAGTAGGCCGACCATCTCAACGAGCGCAGCGCCGATAGCCGCATTGCGGCCGCCGATGCGGTCGGGAATAGACCCGAACAGAAACCTTGAGACAACAACTGAAATGGCGAACGCGGCAAAAGCAAGCGCACCATGGCCAATGCCGCGGTTATCGAGCATCAGTACGAGGAACGAGGCAATCGCTGCGAAGCCGAGGCAGCCCACCATCATCGAAAGGCCGGGGCGGATCGCCTCACGCGGAAAGAAACTGCCAAGCCCCGAGTGCTGTGCTGACTTTGGGTTTGGGTTCCGGTCGTTCGGGATCTTGATCAGAAGCGGTAGCGCTGCCAGCGGTGCAAGGGCGCAGAAGATCCAGACGGCGTCATATGAGCCAGTTGCTTGGAAGATTCCCTCGCCGATCAGTGGCCCGATCGAGAGTCCACTCCAGATCGAGAGTCCGTAAAGACCAACGAGTCTGCCTCGATTGCTTGCGTCTGCCAGATCCGCGACCCAAGCTGCACCCGATGTAAAGACGATTCCCTCACCGACGCCAAGCAGCATGCGCGTCAGCACCAGCCCCGGTATTCCCATCGGTACCGCGTAGATCCCGCCTGCGATTGCAGTCATCAGTACCCCGGCAATCATCACCGGCCTACGGCCACGTCGGTCACCGAAGCGACCACCAATTGGTCGGGCGAGTATCGCGGCAAATGCGTAGGCGCCGATAACCAAACCAACCTCCACATCGCCGCCACCAATCGGTCCCTTCACATACCGGGGCAGGATTGGCAGCGTCGCACCAACCGCGCAGAACGTCAGCAAGAGTGACGAAAACACAGGCAGAAATCCGTTCGGGAAGTCGGGCAGAAATCGCAGTCGGCTAGCCATCGCTATTGAGGGTACGCGGCGTGCGCATCTGGCCGCACCCGGTGAGCGATTCACTGCGGCCCGTCGCAAAATCGGCGGCAACGCTATTCTCTTTCGCTCTGCCGGTTTGGACAGTTGTTTTTTGCTGCCCCGCTGGCTTATCTAACTACGACGAGATTGAAGCTATGGCCCGCGGAGACGTTCGAATCGCTGTGACACTTGCCTGTGAAGAGTGCAAGCGGCGTAACTATCAGACAAACAAGAGCAAGCGAAACAACCCCGATCGCATCGAGGTTCGTAAGCACTGCCGCTGGTGCCGCAAGCACACGGCTCACAAGGAGACCCGCTAGGCGGCGGCGATGTCAATCGTTGACGACAGCAACGCGGAGCTTCCCGAGCAGGAGCCCGAGCAGGAAGTAAGCGAGGATTCTGGCTCTGCCGGGATCTTCAGCCGGCTTGCCACATTCCTGCGCGGCTGCTGGAGAGAACTCCAGCGTGTACAGTGGCCTGATCGGAGCCAGGTTGTTCAGGCGACTGCAGTCGTCGTCGGCTTCGTAGCTATCGCGGGGGGCTACCTCGGTCTCGCCGATTTCCTCTCTGCAAAATTTGTTGAATTAATCCTCTAGCCCGAACGAACGACCGGACCTCTTAATCATGTATCGCTGGTATGTAATTAACACCTATTCAGGGCACGAGAACAAGGTTCGCCAGAACCTTGAGCACCGCCGTGCATCACTTGGGCAGGAGCGCGCGATCCGTCAGATCGTCGTTCCTACTGAGACTGTCCAAGAGGTCAATAAGGAAAACCAGAAGGTTGCCGTTGAGAGGCGGACGATGCCCGGCTATGTGCTCGTTGAGATGGATCTCAGCGACGAAAGCTGGCAGCTGGTCAAGGGTACGCCTGGTGTAACGAGCTTCGTTGGCGCCGAAAACAATCCGGTCCCATTGACTCGTGCTGAAGTCGATCGCCTGCTCAAGCGCGAGTCGGCAAGCAAGGCTGGTGCCGCTGCGGCAATCGCTGCCAGGCCAGTCGCTCAGTACACGGTTGGCGAGCAGGTTAAGGTCATCTCTGGCCCACTCTCAGACTTCTCTGGAGAGATCGCAGAAATCAACGAGGACGCAGCGAAGCTCAAGGTGCTGGTATCAATCTTCGGTCGCGAGACGCCGGTTGAAGTCGGCTTCGACCAAGTGAAGAAGGTCTGAACATGGCAAAAAAGGTCATCACAGTCATCAAGCTCCAAGCCCCAGGTGGGCAAGCAAGCCCGGCTCCGCCGGTCGGACCAGCGCTGGGTCAGCACGGCGTCAACATTATGGAGTTTGTCAAGGCATTCAATGCGCAGACACAGAAGGACAACGGGACAACGATTCCTGTTGAGATCAGCGTTTACGAGGATCGCTCCTTCAGCTTCATCACCAAGAGTCCGCCCGCTGCAGTGCTGATCAAGCAGGCGATTGGGATCCCGAAGGGCTCCGGTGAAGCTGGCCGTGAGACGATCGCATCAATTTCAGAGGCTCAACTTCGTCAGATTGCCGAGAAGAAGCTTGAAGACCTCAACGCACACGATCTTGATCAGGCAACGAAGATCATTGCCGGTACCGCTCGCTCCATGGGCATTGAGGTAACTGACTGATGGCCGCTCGTCCAACACGTCGCGGCAAGGCATGGCGCGAAGCGCGTCAGCGTTACGACCGGATGCGTGAGCATGAGCCGGCTGAAGCAGTCGCGCTCGTTAAGCAGCTTCGTGAGCCTAAGTTTGATGAAGCAGTAGAGCTCCACGTTCGCACCGGTTTGAATGTAAGGCATGCTGAGGAGCAGCTGCGCGGAACAATTGCATTGCCAAACGGCTTGGGTCGCGATGTCACCGTTGTGGTATTCGCTCAGGGCGACAAGGCGAAGGAGGCCGAAGAGGCTGGCGCCGATGTTGTCGGTACCGATGATCTCGCCAAGCGGATCGAGGAGGGCTTCAGCGACTTTGACGTCGTAATCGCTAGCCCCGACATGATGCCTGTCGTTGGTCGCCTCGGAAAAGTCCTCGGGCCGAGCGGCAAGATGCCTAATCCAAAGGTCGGAACTGTCACTGCCGACATCGCAAAGGCCGTTTCTGAGGCCAAGGCCGGCAAGGTCGAATACCGAACTGACAAGTCCGGAATCGTTCACCTAGTGATCGGCCGGATTGGCTTCGAGGAGAGCGACCTCGTCGAGAACTTCAACGCGGTGATGGAAGAGATCAACCGCGCGCGGCCAGCTGCAGCCAAGGGCCGCTACATAACTTCCGTAACGCTTGCCTCGACGATGGGGCCTGGCGTGCGGGTTGAAACGCAGACAACCAAGGAATCGCCTGAGGAGGCGACGGCCGCCGTTTGAGCGATCGAACAGCACCTGACCGTGCCAGAGAAACCGGGCGCTCCTAACGGAGGGAAGACCCGGCGAGGTGACGGAATCAACCAGTCCACGGCAGTGCCTTCTAGGCCTCCGTCCCGAGTTGACCGCCACTGAAAACGGGGCGGTCTTGGGCGAGAGGAGAAATAGAAATGGACAGGGCACAGAAAGCGGTAGCGATCAAGGAGATCACTGCTGACATCAACGAGTCGGAGGCAATCTTCGTCGTTGACTATCGAGGCATGACCGTGCCTCAGGCAGCTGAACTCCGAACGAAACTTCGGGAAGCTGACACAAGCCTGCGGGTGGTTAAGAACACACTGACCGAGTTGGCAGCTGATGCTGCCGATGCTGGCGACCTCAAGGCTTACCTTGTTGGCCCAACGGCGATCGCCTTCGTTCGTGGCGATGCTGCGCTCGCGGCGAAGGCATTGGCCGAGGCTCAGAAGGAACACGAAATCCTTGCCTTCAAGGGTGGAATGATGGGCGGCACCCCTCTGGATGCCGACGAGCTCAAGGCACTTTCGAAGCTTCCATCGCGCGAGGTTCTTATCGGCCAGCTTGTTGGACTTGCTGCTGCGCCAATCGTTGGCATTGTCCGGTCACTTGGTGGCTTGGTCGGTGGGCTCGCCTCACAGCTTGGTCAGATCCGTGATCAGGGCCTGGTAGGCCAGGGCGTAGCTGCAGAGGAGCCAGCTGCCGCCGAAGAAGCGCCTGCTGAGCCGGCCGCAGAGGAAACGGCAGCCGTTGAGGAAGCCGTAGCCGAAGAGACAACTGCAGATGCGCCGGCCGAAGAGCCAGCTGCTGAACAGGACACAACTGGGGAGCAGGCGGATGGGGAACCAGCCGCAGAGGAAGCTCCAGATGACAAGGCTTCCGCGGAGGGCGACGCTGACGATGGCGACGCTCCTGCCGACGAGAGCAACGACGATGAAGGCGCCGGCGCTGAGAACGCCGACGCATAAAAGGAGGGCTAATGCCTACAACAACAGAGAAGTGGATTGAAGAGCTCAAGGGCATTTCAGTGCTCGAGCTTTCTGAGCGGATCAAGGCGCTCGAAGAGGAGTTCGGAGTTTCGGCCACGGCCGTTGCGGCTGCTGCACCTGCAGCAGGCGGAGCCGGTGGCGGTGGCGGTGACGCTGAAGAGGAGAGCGGAACGGTTGATGTTGTTCTCACCTCGGGTGGCGAGAAGAAGATTCAGGTCATCAAGGTTGTCCGCGCGGCAACTGGCCTTGGTCTCAAGGAGGCAAAGGCTGTAGTTGATGATGCACCACAGGCAGTCAAGGAAGGCATTGATCGTGCCGAGGGCGAGAAGCTCAAGGCCGAAATCGAAGAGGCCGGCGGAGCAGCCGAACTCAAGTAGTCGAAGTGGTCGGTTGCCGATCGGGGGCTGAGCAGGTAGAGTCAGTCGCCGGTCGGCCAATAGCCGCAGCCGCTCAATAGTCCGGGACGCCGCCACATACGGCGCTCGGCGAGTGGGGTCCGTGAGCGCCGACCAGCCCGCAATGCGGGTGCAGTTCCTGTTGTGCTATTTTTCTAGTCCGCGTTTGGCCGGCTTGGTCGCGCGGTTTGCCCGTCCATATTCTTCACGCCCGAGGAGGCAGCCAGTTGGCTACCCACGCTCCCCGGACGCGCCGCTCATTTGCGCGTCTCGACAAAGTCCTCGAGGTTCCAAACCTCATCGACATCCAACGCCGTTCATTCTTCGACTGGCTGGTCGTACCTGAACCTGGTGGAGGGCTTTACGAGACGATCCGCGACATTTCGCCGATTGAGGCTTACACCGGCAACCTCGCAGTTGACTTCGGCGAGTTCCGTTTTGCTGAGCCTGCAGAGACGATTGAGTCCTGCCGCGAAACCTCCAAGACTTACTCGCGTCCGCTTACCGTTGATGTCTCATTCGTCAACCGTGAAACCGGTGAGATTCGCCAGCAGGAAGTCTTCATGGGCGATTTCCCATGGATGACGCCACGCGGAACATTCATCATCAACGGCACTGAGCGTGTCGTAGTGACCCAGCTCGTCCGTTCGCCAGGCG
>JAPLCG010000183.1 GCA_026392385.1 Solirubrobacterales bacterium | reverse complement strand
TACCTGGCCATTTTAGGTCGCTTAGCTTGCGATTCCAAGCGGCTACGCAAAGTTGGTGCAGTTGGTTGGCCGCCCTGACCCTTTGTCCCGGATACAAGGGGTCAGCCCAGAACACATCTGTTGCGTGTTGCGCAACATGATACAGTTGGCCTGTGATCGACTCTCGCGACATCTACGTGCTCGCCGGCGCCGTTGCCTCGCAGCGGGAAGCGCCATCTCTGCGCGAACTCGCGGCTGAGCTTCATGTCGACCACACCCTCGTCCACCGTGCACTTGGCAGAGCGGCCGAGGCCGGCCTCTATTCCCCGGCCTCACGGAGCGTGAGCCTCCCGGCCTTCGAAGAGCTCGTCGTGCATGCCGCCCGCTTCATCGCACCGGCACCGCGCGGCGCTCTCGTGGCTGGCGGGCCCGCAGCCTGGGCTGCTGCGCCGGTTTCGTCGCGCATCAGAGAGGCTGGCGGCGACCCGCCACCGGTATGGCCTTCAGCGAAGGGATCTGTCCGCGGCCAGACGCTCGAGCCTATTCACCCCTCGGCTCCCGAAGCCTCCGCCGAGCACCGAGAAGTTAGGGAGCTGCTAGCCGTGATCGACTCGCTTCGAGCAGGTGACCTGCGGGTCCGAAAGGTCGCGGCAGAGCTTCTGCACGACCAGCTCGCTGCCGCAGGCGGGGTACCCGTCCCTTGAGCGCCGAGCTCGTGGAGACGGCAGCATCCGCACTCGGCCCGATCGCGGATGAAGTCGTCTTCCTAGGCGGGGCGAGCATTCACCTCTGGATCACCGACCCAGCCGCGCCGCCGACGCGCACCACCGAAGACGTTGACGTGATCTCGGAAGTGACCTCACTCGCTTCGTACTACTCGCTGGGCGAGCGCCTGCGCGATCGCGGATTCGTCGAAGCGAGCGACTCCGATGTGATCTGCCGCTGGCGGCATGCGGAGACAGGCTTGTTGGTTGACGTCATGCCCCAAGATGAAGCAGTTCTCGGCTTCTCCAACCGTTGGTACCCGACGGCGATCGCCACCGCAACAAACCTGACCCTTGGGAACGGCATGGCCATCCGCTCCGCAACACCACCAAGCATCGTCGCGACCAAGCTGGCCGCTTGGAAAGGGCGCGGTGGCGGCGACGCGCTCACGAGTCTCGACCTTCACGACATCGTCGTCCTTGTCGACGGGCGAGCCGAGCTCGCACCGGAGATCGCAGGAAGTGACGGCCAACTGCGCAATTACGTGGTGAGCGGGTTCAGGGTCCTGCTCGAAGACCGCAATCTCGATTACCTGCTTGTGAGTGCGCTGCACGGACACGGTGTGCTTGCCGACGAACGTGCTGCCCGCTCGAAGAAGATCATTGGGGAGATAGCCGGTCGCGATTGACCAGCTGTCCCTTGCAAGAGAGGTCAGGCGTGGACCACGAGCCCTGACCACTCGTCCCGGATTAAGAGGCTCAGGCACGTTTGGCGCGGGCAGGCTTGGAGTAAAAACTAAAAACCCCGCCAGTCCAGCAAGAGCCGGACGGCGGGGAATAATAGGGAAAGAGTAGCAAGCGTCAGACAGATCTATTTGGCTGGCATCGCTACTCATTTCAAGAGGGTAAATAGTCAGGTTCCCTATGCCAATAGACCGCGCAACGTTGGTTCAAAGTTGTTCCGAAGTCCAGCGGATCCCTTGTTGGGGATTACTATCCCTGACTCCTTGTCGTCCTGACGAGAGGTCAGGTCCCACTGGGTTGAAGGCCGCGAGGAGCAGTCGTGTGGAGTCAGCGCCCGCATTTGTCGCGGTTCTTTCGCTCCACTGCGCTGAAGCGCCTGAGTTTGCTGCCTACGCTTGCAGCCGATGGGAACTCCTCGAGATCAACTCAAGCCACAGTGGTACCATGACACCATGGGTAAGAACCTGACCGTCCGTCTTGACGACGAGCTCGCCGCCGACACCGAAGCCCTTGCCCGGGCTGAGGGGAAGAGCATCAACGAGACGGTCAAGCAATCACTCAGGGAAGCGGTCGAGCGTCGCCGCAGGGACCCTGAGTTCACCGCACGCGTCAAGGAGATCATCGAGGAGGATCGGGAGCTTCTCGAACGGCTCGCGAAGTGACCGTCCGTTATTTGAGGCTCGACGATTTCGTCGAGATCGCACAACTGGTCACGGGCCTCGATGAAGCGACAGTTCGCCGCTCATCCCGACTTGAACTCGCGGACTCAGCACTGAACGCCCCGCAAGCGAGCTTCGGCGAAACCGACTTTCACCCCGAGTTTGTCGAGAAGGCCGCGGTACTGATCGTGCGCCTCGCCCGAAACCACCCGCTGCCGGACGGCAACAAGCGGGCAGCCTGGGTTTCTCTCCGGCTCTTCATCCGCTTGAACGACTGGGAATGGTCACCCAAGCCCTCCTTTGATGAATCCGAACAGGCAGTGCTCGCCATAGCTGCCAGCGAATGGGATGTGGCCGAAGCAGCCGACTGGCTGGGCAAACACATCAGGCAATCCAGCTGACGGCGCCTAACGACTCTCAGCGTCCACGGACGTGAGTTACCCGCCGAGGCGCTTGAACGTCTCAGCGTGCTCGGCCATGAAGCGGTCAGCGAAGGCGTCGTTCTCAGACTGCCTTGTGGCCTCGTCTTCGCTGAGCCGTTTACCGACTTCGAAAAGCTGGTCGGGGCTAAGCTGGTACTTCTCAGCAAGTTCCTTGGCGATCTGGTCAATCAGTTCATCTGTGATGTTTGTTGCGGCCATGAAGCCATTGTACGGCCGTAGTCACAGATATCCAAGGGCCTGCGCAAATTTGAGCGGATCCCTTGTTGGCGCTTAACAGGATCAGGACAGCGTGGTGAGTGACGCAGATGGCCTCACACGCCAAACCGCTGCAGGTGGCGTGCAACCTCTGGCTGGCACTTTCGCCAGTAGGCGTCGATTGTTGCCTTCGTTACCGGTAGTGAGTCGTCCTCGTCAACATCATCCAAGTAGCCCAACGCGGAGATCACGGGCATCAATACTTGGTTGTCTGGGTTGCGCCTGTAGCGCGCAAGGAAGAAGCCAATGCCCTCTGCGACGCTCAAACCGGTCTGCTGCTCAATCACCATTAGGTCAAAGTAGTCGCGGAGCTCGCCGCGGTCGGCAATGACTTTAAGTTTCATCGCAAAGATGTCGGGTATTCCGGCGACAGGAACGCCCGCAACCTCCGTTGGCGGCTCGAGCAGGGTCTGGTCTTCCGTTTCATCGCAGTGGAGAAACTGCACTTTTGTCTGTGAGAAGAGGCCGTTGAGAGTTCCTGCTGCCCGGGAGGTGACAGCGAAGGGGCCTGTTGAAGCCAGCGCTTCCTCCAGCTCGGTGAGGTCAATCGCATGGGCGTGGTAGAAGAAGTCAAGGTCACGACTTACGCGATGCTGCAGGTGGACGGCGAGCGCAGTCCCGCCCGCCAGGTAGAGGCCTGATGGAAGCACTGGAGCAATCGCCTCCCAACTTTCAGCCGTGTCTTTGGGAAGCACTTTTCTGATGTGGGCCGGCAGAGTCACGCCTTCGCCTGCTTCGCGAAGTTGACGGCCATTGCTACTTGCTGCCTGTCGAGCCCTCGAGTTTGAGCTGCGTGGAGCCAATCCTCGCGAGTGAGGTTCTCTGCTCCCCAGCCAAGACCCTCAATGTCACCCTCGGTGACCAGACGACGGGCGATGTAGCCACCTGCGCGGACCGTGCTCATTTGGGACGGGGCCGTGTTCCAGAACAGATGGCGAAGGCGGGCTGGGACGCGGCTGGCAGGGGCTAGCCGCCTCTGTGGCGGCCTGGTTCTGGCGAGCGCGAGGACAAGGGCAGGCCATTGCTTTGAGCCTTCGTTGGCTTTTAGAACTTCAACGGATCTCGCCTTGCCCGCGGCGAGCATGATCGATTCACGCCGGACTAGGCGACGGGATTCAAGTTTTGTAAACGCCTGCGATGCAGCCGTCGGGGACAGGCCCGCCCGCCCTGCAAGCACGCGGATTGATGACAGTCCGCGTGGTGCCTTCGCAAGCGCAGCCAAGACTTTCACCTCGGTCGCTGTAAACCCATCAATTGGCGTAACGGCACCCAGTTCGCGGCGAAGCGTTTTAGCCTGCTCAACCGTGTATCGGGGGCGTCGCCGGCCATCTCCAGAGATGCCTAAACGACCAATCGCCCGTTGGACTCTGGGAGTAGAAGTGCCCAATGATCTGGCTACCTCCGCTACTGAAAGAGTGTCCATATCGTTAGTTTAGCAGTGCCTTGATTTCGCGATCGTAAATACGCATCGCCGCTCTGCCAAGAGCCTGCGCAAAGTTGGTGCAAAGTTGTTCTTAACTCGGGCGGATCCCCTGTTAGGGGCCGAGGCAATCAGCCAATCTTGATTGGCGCTGAGCGAGTGATCGTGCCGCGGTCGCTCGTGGCGGTAATCGTTACCGTCCATTTGCCCTTGGCGGCGGCCTTGCCGTTGACCTTGCCGTTCCACCTGAAGGATCCACTAGGAGCAGCGGCGAACTTCTGCCTCTTCAAGATCGTGACTGGCTTGACCACGGTGACGGTCTTCCTGATCCTCTTCTTGCCCCTCTTGACGGTGACAATCGACTTCACCGGTTGAGTAACGGTGAAGCTTGCGATGAAGGCGTCACTTGAAGTCCACGCGAAGTCAAATTTGCCGCTACCCGCTGAATCAGCAGCGAAATAGTCGATCAGAAACGACGCTGAGGGGGCTGCGGTACCGACAAGGTCAACCGAGTACGAAACGCTGCCCGGAATCGTAACGTCTGACATGTCTTCACGAGGATGAAAGTGGTTGATGGAAAAAGCGGGTCCTACTCTGATCGAAAGAGCGTCCGTCAGGTCGCGTCGCTGCCAGATCCGCGGCAAGAAACGGACGCGAACGCCACAGGTGGCACCGTCAGGCAACGGCGCTTGGGTGCAGTTTTGGGAAACCACTGAAAATGCGTTCGTACTGCTTCTTGGCAAGGTGACACTTTCGATGTTCAATTGCGCGCCGGGAACGGTTGGGCGATTAGTTATCGGCAGTGTTAATACGACGCTCTTCTCGCCGGCGCGGACGTCACCAAAGTCAAGGCCCGGTTGCGGGGCACCGAAGTCAATGACCGGCCGGGCGAGACTTTGGCGCAAGTCAGATGGAACCTTCAGTTGGCCAACGTCGTCCGGGAAGGCTAAGTCGCTCAGAGGGTCAAAGTCGGCTCCTAGGCAGATGACCATGCCCGTTGGATCAACCTTGCAAGTTGTCCAGGTACCGGCACTGATCTGGCTTGCTCGACCGCCGAGGGCGAGCTGCCCATCGCGGTCCCAGCCCCAACAGCGAACGGTTTGGTCGGTCCTAATCGCGCAACTGTGTGCTCTGCCCAAGCTGATCTGAGTGACAGATCCAAGGTCGGCGGGAGGCGTCTCCTGAGCATCTGAGTTTTGTCCCCAACAGACAACGGTGCTGTCACTGGACTTGATCGCGCAGGCGTGTGCGCCGCCAGCGCTGACTGACTTCACCGCGCCAAGGTCTGAGGGAACGGTTGCCTGTTTGTCTGAGTCAAGTCCCCAGCAGACGACATTGCTGTCAATTGCCTTCACAGCACATGTGAAGTCGCCGCCAGCGGTTATCTGGCTGATCGCGCCTAGGCCAGCAGGTGGGGTGGCCTGGCCGTCACCATCATCCCCCCAGCAAATGGCGGTGGCGTCGTTGTCGAGAATCGCGCAGGCGTGAGTATCGCCAACCGCAACCTGTCTGACTGCGCCAACGCCTGCCGGGATGTTCGCGACGTTGGGCTCTCCCCAACAGGCAAGCGTCTGATTTGTTTTGACAGCACACTCCGCATAGGTATGGATACCCTGACTCAACTGAGTGACGGGGCCAAGG
>JAPLCG010000037.1 GCA_026392385.1 Solirubrobacterales bacterium | reverse complement strand
GTTCGGCGCGTGCGCTCGGATTCGCAGCAGGAGACGCTGCACGAATCGCCCGCGCCGGCCTAATCCCAGCTGCCGCGGCAGCGACCACATTGGAAACGGTTGAAATCGCGCGCTCAGGCATCACCACTCAAGAAGCAGCGGTTATTGCGGTCGCAGCGGGATCATCATTCGCATCAACAATGCTTGCTCGACCGCTCGTCCGGGTGCTCGAATCTGGCGGGTCACTCAAGCCATGGGCTGCTTGGCGATTGCTGGTGGCGGCCGCCACAATCCTGCGCATCCGCTCGCTCGGCAAAGATAGACAGCGATGAGCAACTCCTACGCCCGTTCCGGCGTTGATACGACCGATGCAGATGCTGGCGTTGAAGCGATCGTTTCCGTCCTCGGGCGGATCAATACCGGTGCCCCCTCAAGGGTCATCCCGCTGCCAGGCCACTTCGCCGCTGTCCTGCGGATCGCCGACGGGCTTGGCCTTGCCTTTTGCACCGATGGCGTTGGTTCGAAGCTGCTGGTTGCCGAGCAGACCGGACGGCTCGAAACCGTCGGAATTGACTGTGTTGCGATGAACGTCAACGACCTCGTTTGCGTCGGCGCCGAACCGATTGCGCTTGTTGACTACATCGCCGTTGAGGAATCGAACCCTGAACGCCTCGCCGCGCTCGCAGAGGGACTGCGAGTCGGAGCTGAGTTGGCGGGAATTGAGATTCCTGGTGGAGAGCTCGCGCAGGTTCCTGAGCTGATTCGCGGCCACCCCTCCCCTAACGGATTTGACCTTTGCGCCTCAGCTATTGGCACCGTCGGACTTGATTCGATTATTGATGGCACGTCGATAGCGCCAGGCAACGCGATCATCGGCCTACCATCAAGCGGCCTCCATTCGAACGGGTTGACTCTTGCTCGCGCCGTGCTGCTTGGGGAGGGAACACTTGACGAGAAACCTGACCTTCTCAATGGACAGAGCGTCGCCGATGTTCTGCTTGAACCAACCGAGATCTACGTGCGATCGGCGCTCGAGCTAATTCTCTCCGACATCGAGGTAACTGGCCTCTTCCACCTGACGGGCGGCGGATTACTGAATCTGCTGCGGCTTGGTCGCGAGTCTGGATATCGGATCGATTCGCCACTCCCAACGCAACCTGTTTTTGAGCTGATTGCGTCGCGCGGCAACATCCCAGTCGAGGAGATGTACGAAGTTTTCAACATGGGCTGCGGCTTCGCTGTAACAGTCGCTGCCAAGGATGCTGATCGAGCGACCGCGCTACTCGCGGCACACCACGAAGGCACGCGCATAATCGGCGAAGTCACCCCCGAGGCAGGAACTGTCAGCGTCCCTAGCTTGGGGATCACCGGCACCGCCGCGGGGCTCGCAGCGGTCTGAGGTAGTCGGTGAGCCTGAACGACGGAACGCTGATCGGCGGTCGCTATCGGCTCGAAACCAAGGTCGGAAGTGGCGGAATGTCAACCGTTCACCGGGCGCTTGACGAGAAGCTGAATCGGCCAGTTGCCGTCAAGCTAATGCACCGCACGTCGGCAGCAGATGCTGACCAGCTTGAACGGTTCAGGCGCGAGGCACGCGCGGTTGCCAACCTCAGCCACCCGCACCTTGTTGGCGTTATCGACGCTGGCGAGGACGACGGTCGACCATTCATCGTCTTCGAGTATGTAGCTGGCGAAACCCTCAAGGCTCGCATTGTTCGAAATGGGCGACTGGAGCTCGCCGAAGCTGTCGCCTATGCAATTGAGATCGCTCGCGGGCTTTCGGTTGCCCACCAAAACGGCATCGTCCACCGTGATGTCAAACCACAGAACGTCCTGATTGACGAGGACGGTCGTGCGAAGCTGACTGACTTTGGGATCGCTCGCAGTCTTGACGAGGACGGCCTGACCGCGGACGGGCGCGTGCTGGGGACTACCGACTATGTATCTCCGGAACAGGCGCTTGGGCAACCGACGGGCCCACAATCGGACATCTACGCGCTAGGCGTAGTGCTGTTCGAGATGCTCACCGGTCAGGTTCCCTTCAAGGCAGAGAGTCCGGTTGGGGTAGCGATGTGCCACGTCCGCGACCCGATGCCGGACCTGCGGAGCCTTCGGCCTGACGCTTCAGCAACCCTTGCCGCGATCGTTGACCGCTGTACCGCCAAAGAGCCGGCCGATCGTTACCCCGACTGTACGAGTCTCGTCGCCGATCTTGAGCAGGCCCTCGCACTTGAAGCATCACGCGCAGGCGAGGCGACAGGCGAGGCCACAAGCGTGCTGAGCACGTTGCCAGCGACCAGTAGGGAGCGTCTGCCGAGACGAGTCTGGTCGCCTCGTCGTAGGTACCTGATTGCTTTCTTGGCAGCTGTTGCCGCTCTTGGCGTGATCGGTTTTGTCGCAACCAGCATTCAGCGCGGAACCGGAGTTCGTGGCGCAACGCCTGCTGGTCTCCAGCAGGTACGGCTTTCAGCTAGTGCAGCGATTCCGTACGACCCGTTTGGCGATGGGGAGGAACACGGCGCTGAGAGCGCAAGGGTTCTTGACGGTGACCGGTCAACGAGCTGGGAGTCGGAGACCTACTACTCAGGACTCCAAAAACCGGGCGTAGGCCTAATGATTGACGCAGCACCAAGCGTCAAGGCGCGCGCGGTCGGACTCCATACGTCAACGCCTGGTTTCACTGTCTCCGTTTGGGGAGCAAACGGCTCGCAGCCAGAGGGCAAAGTCTCCGGCGCTGGACCGGCCGGTGGAACTCCCGCAGCTGGCCCGCCTTCTGGTTGGACCAGCCTCAGCGGTGAGTACAAGGCGACCACTCGGACCGTGATCAAGCTCAAATCGCCGCCGCAGCCCTACCGCTGGTACCTACTCTGGATCAATAGCCTCGTTCCGGGCGAGCGAACCGTGTCGCTCTCGGAAGTAACTCTGCTTCGTTAGAAGCTATAGCCGGCTTCCCGCTCAAAAAGTGCAAGTGCGGTCCGGACAAGCTCATCGAGCAGGTTCGGGTAAGTAATGCCATCGCTAGCGAATAGCTGCGCAAAGACACTTGTCGAGGTGAACCCAGGTGCGGTGTTGATCTCATTAATCAGGATGCGATCGCCATCCACAAAGCAGTCAACACGCGCATAGCCGCTGCACCCCGTGGCCGCGAAAGCATCGGCGGCCGTGCTGCGAACCGCTTCGCTCGCACCCTCATCAAGCTCAGCTGGAACGCGGAGCTGCATGCCACCAGCCTCGTACTTACGCTCGTAGTCGTACCAATCGTCTGGGCCAGCTCCCGGCAATGCAATCTCGCCTGGCGGGGAGGTGACTAGCTCGAAGGTTCCACTCTGGCTGAGCCGCTCGATAACCGAAACCTCAATCTCACGGCCTGGTGAGCTCTGCTCAACAATCACTCGCGGGTCGTAGGTCAGAGCAGCTGCGATTGCCTCTCCGAGCTTCGCGGCTGAATCAACACGACTGATACCGACCGAAGAGCCCAGCCTCGCTGGCTTGACCCACACCGGCCAGCCAATCGCCGCGATCTTCTGCTCCAAGTCATCTCGCCTTGATGACCAGTCGGAGTCTGTTACCTGAACCGACGCAACCTGATCGAAGCCAGCGACAGTAAGCAGCTGCTTAGTCCTCAATTTGTCATTACAGAGCGCCGAGGCGAATACGCCTGATCCGACATACGGCACGCCAAGTGCCTCAAGCAAGCCCTGGGCGATCCCATCCTCTCCGAACGGTCCGTGCAGCACCGGGAACGCGATGTCAAAGCCATCGATGCCTGTCCCCGGGGTGAGAGTCAATGCCTGACCGTCCTGCCGCCAGACCCCTTTGCGATCAACCTCAATCAACGTCGGTTGATGCCCTGCTTCAGCTAGGCCTGCGACAACCGCCGCTCCCGAGGCCAACGAAACATCATGTTCCGATGAGCGCCCACCGGCAAGGACGGCTACCGAGAGCCCGCCCATCAGGGAAGCGGCGCCCAGACTGTGATCGAGATTGTCGTGCCGCTTGCGACCTTGTTTCCGCCAATTGGATCCTGGCTGAAAACCGTGTCCTGATTTGTTGCGTCAGAGGGAGTTTTGTCAGCGTTGGTCTTGACGTTGAAGCCCGCGGCTTGAATCGCCTTGATCGCGTCGGCACGGGGCTGGCCAACTACATCGGGCACCGCGACCGTGGCTGGCGCAGCTGCGACGACCAGTGAGACGGTGCTGCCCTTAGCCACCGATTCGCCGCCGCTCGGTGTCTGCCCTAGAACCTCGCCTTCCGGCGCCGTTGTGGATGGCTGCTTTGTTGTCACAACAACAAACCCTGCAGCTTGCAGCTGACTTCTAGCGTCATCAATAGGGCTACCAACCACGTTCGGCACGGAGACCTTTTCAACGCCGTTCGAAACGATGAGCGTTACCTGGCTGCCCGCGTCAACTGAGATTCCCCCGACCGGATCGGTTGCGATCGCCGTCCCTGCAGGAATCGTCGGATCCGCCTTCATGCGAATCACGACCTTGAAGCCAGCCTTCTTGAGCAATGCCTCAGCTTCAGCCTGCTTGAGCCCATCAACAGATGGGATCTGAGTAGTGCCTGGGCCGTCGGAAACCACCAAGGTGACAGAGGTTCCCTCGCCGACCTTCGCGTAGGCGAGTGGGTTCTGGCCAATTACTACGTCGCGCGGCTTATCGCTCTGTACGCGCTGAATTGACGGCGACTGCTTGAAGCCCGCGTTGGCTATCGCCGTTGTGGCCAGCTGAAGCTTCTTGCCTACAACCAGTGGCATCGTTACCTGCGGCTGCTTCGGTGAGAAAACATCGGTAAAGGCAAACAGACCGCCAACTGTCAGCAGCAAAACACCTGCAACAGCGGCGGCTATCCACCAGCGTTTGCGCCTTGCGGCCGCAGGGTCAACTGGCGGCTCTCCGTCAGGCGCGACGGTGCCCGTAGCCGCGGCCGCAGCAGCGGCTGTGCCGGCCGCAACGGCGCCTGCCGTTGGGATTGCAAATGCGACCGTAGCCGAGGTCGCAGCGCCATCTTGAAGTCTCAGAACTACCGCATCAAGGCCAGCTATGAAGGCCTTCGCATCAGCTGGCCTGTCGACTTCTGACTTGCGAAGCGCCCAGAGATCGAGCGCCTCAAGATCTGCGGGAATGCCAGGCTGAAGTGCACTTGGCGGCTGCGGCTCCTGCGAAATCTGCTTAACCGCTATGGCAACTGGCGACTCAGCATCAAACGGAAGCTGCCCGGTGAGCATCTCGTAGAGAACGACTCCAACCGAATAGATATCTGATGCCGGCCCAACCTCACGACCCTCAGCCTGCTCAGGTGACACATAGTGCGCCGACCCCATGATTGAGCCAACCTCTGTAATACCTGGGGCGCCTGCTCGGGCAATCCCAAAGTCAGTCACCTTTACGCGATCAGCTGCATCAACCATCACATTTTGGGGCTTAAGATCACGGTGAATAACGCCTCCTGTATGAGCGAAACTCGCCGCCTCCATGATCTGCTTTGCGATCCCAGCCGCACGCAGCGGATCGAGTGGAGCCTCAGCGAGGATTAAATCCTTGAGCGTGCGACCGTCGAGGTACTCCATGGAAATGTATGTCGTCCCGTCAGCCTCGCCACGGTCATATATCGAGACGATGTTCGGATGCGTTAGACCTGCGGCCGCCTGTGCCTCGCGCCGGAATCGCTCAACAAACTGCGGGTCACCGGCAAACCTGCGGTGCAGCACCTTGAGGGCAACATCCTGGAGTCAGTTCACTCATCAATTCCTCATTGTCGCGCAAATGGCAGTTGTCATCTCAACAGAGCCTCAAGAACATCGCGCGCAATCGGCGCGGCGACCGTCCCTCCGAAGCCACCGAAGCTGCGCTCAACTGTGACTGCGATTGCAACCTGGGGGTTATCTGCTGGAGCAAAAGCGATAAACCACGGCTGCGTCAGATTCTGAGTTGGATCGATCTGAGCGGTACCGGTCTTACCCGCGACGCTTACGCCGTCAAGCGACGCAGCTGTTCCCGTGCCCTCGTCAACAACGCGCTGCATCATCAGATTCACTTCAGCGGCAGTCTTCTCCGACATCACCCGGCTCTGCTCGGCAGGTGCGATCCGTTGCATGGTGCGACCATCCTGGTCGAGAATTCGATCGGCGATCCTTGGCTTCATAAGCACACCCTTGTTGGCCACCGCAGCTGCAACTTCAGCCATCTGCAGTGGCGTAACGACGAGCTTGTCCTGACCGATTCCTAACCGTGCTACATCAATCCGATCGTCCGTTGGTGAGATTCCACTACCAGCTATTTTCGCGCCGGACGAGGTCATCTGCCGTGGCGGATAGTCAAGCTGCGGCAAGCTTCCGAACCCGAATCTACGCATGTACTTTGCGATCGTCGGCCGACCAACATCAACGGCAACATTCGCCCATGCGGTATTGACGGAGTTTGTTAGCGCCGTAGTCAGGTCAACCGGGCCGTAGTTGATTCCATCATCGTTGTTGAGCGGAGTCGAAGAAAAGTCTTGGGGGCTCGAGCCATCAACAGTCGATTGAGGCGTGTACTTACCACTATCGATCGCAGCTACAGCCGTTACTACCTTGAAGGTCGATCCTGGCGGGTACTGCCCCTGCGTCGCCCGATTAAGCAGTGGCGAGCCAGGCGCCGTTCGGGCCGCATTTAAGTCACTCGGCAGAAAGTCGGGCACACTTGCCATCACTCGAACTGCGCCAGTTCGTGGATCAAGCGCCACAACTGAACCGGGCCGGCCAGCAAGATCCCTGACTGCAACCGCTTGGGCAACGCTGTCAAGGTGAGTTTGGACTGAATTGCCGGTGTGTCGTTTTCCTGTCAAGCGGCCGATTGCAGTTGAAATTGAGTCGCTCTTGCCAAGCAGGGCGTCGCGTCGATAAAGCTCCGTACCGGTATCCGGAATGCCTCTCGCCGGGAACGACCAGCCGACTGTTTGTACGAACAAAGGACCGGTTGGATAGACCCGCCTGAAGGTTCCGGCAGCCGCCTTAACCGACTTTGCCAGCACAGTCTTTCCGTCGGAGGCAAGAATCTGGCCGCGATCAACACGCAGCTCTTCGAGCAGTGCTCGACGGTTGAACGGTTCAGCACGCAATTGTGGCGCTTCGAAATAAGTCCAACGCGAAGTGAACGCAACTAGAACCGCGAAGAGGACCACGAACAGGGCAAACAGCCGTGTGATTGGGCGCGTCACGCTGGACGCCTAGCGCGATCAGAGACAAGCAACAGCAGGGCGGTAAGCACGAAGTTCGCTACAAGTGACGAACCGCCATAAGAGATGAACGGCAGCGTGACGCCCGTAAGTGGAATTACCCGCGTTACACCACCAACAATCACGAAGACCTGCAATGCAAATACCGACGTGAGGCCAGCTGCCAACAACGTTGAGAAGGAATCGCGGGCCAGAGTCGCGATCTTGAAGCCGCGGGCGACGAACAGCAGGTAACAAACGAGGACGCCGCAGGCACCAACAAGTCCCAGCTCATTTGTAATCACCGCATAGATCAGGTCGGTCTGAGGTGCGGGAACGAGCGTTCCACCCCCAGGTAACGCGAGAATCGATGCGCCCAAACCCTGTCCCAGCAACCCTCCATCAGCCTGAGCAAAGAGCGACTGTGCCAGCTGGTAGCTACCGCCAGGCTTGGCGTAGAGAGCGGGATTAAGCGGATCGATCCAGGCCTCGACACGGTCATGAACGTGTCCAACCTGGCTTGCGAGAAGGTAGGCGCCAAGCGCAAAGAGCAGCAGTCCAACAACTGGATAGGTGAGGCGATCGGTCGCCACATATAGAACAGCAAGGAATCCGCCAAAGAACATCAGCGAAGAGCCGAGATCACGGATAAAGATCAGCATCAACATCGCCACTCCCCAAATCAGAAGCAGCGGCCCAAGGTGCTTAAGCCGTGGGATCGTGATGCCGAGGAAGCTGCGCGCCCCTTGAACCAGTACTTGCCGCGTATCGCGCAGATAGCTGGCGAGGAAGATGACGATCCCGATCTTTGCGAATTCGGTTGGTTGGAAGACAATTCCACCCGGCAGACGAACACCAAGATAGGCTCCGTTGACCTGCTCGCCGATCCCCGGAACCCGGGGCAGCAAAAGCAGCGCCAGTGAAGCGGCCGCGATCGTGTACCGGTAACGCTCAAGCTTGCGGTAATCGTGCAGAAAGATAATCGTCGCCGCGAAGCAGATCAACGCGATTACAAACCACTGCCCCTGTTGGCGCGCCAGCTGTTCATCAATTCTGTAGATAACGACCAGTCCGATTGACGACAGCACCGCAACGAGCGGAAAGACATATGGATCGGCATTCGGCAGTGTTAACCGTATTACGACATGGCCGGCTAGGCAGAGGCCAAGGAAAACCGCCGCATAGCTAAGCGAAAGATCACTAAGCCGCGCCTGCTGCTGAATGAAGACAGCGGCGAAGCCTCCAGCTAAGAGCAGTGATGCCGGAATCAGGGCGAAAAGCTCCCGGTTGCGGGGCTTCACCTGCGAAGGTCTCCCCGCTCAAGGCTGACAGCCAAGTCGCTGATGTCACGCTTACTTCTGAGACGATGATCGAGCAGAGCCTTGCGCTGTGCGGGACTCAGCGATGAAGCTGGCACACCGCTTGCGAACCACTCGTCATACAAGTCGATCCCACCGGGCAACTCGTAGGGAAGGCCTTGATAGACGGTTAGAGCTCCGGCAGAGTTAGTGCCGAGGAAAAAGACTCCGCGCGATGCTCGCCAGGCGCCCGCAGCAAGCAACAACAGGATGATGCTGACGGCAGCAATCGCGGCAAGCCCCCTGCGGTTGCCGCGGCGCTGGGCTACTGCCGCGCCTCCAGTCTTGCCGCGCGAACCAACCGTCATCGACGGTGCCAGCGAGGCAGCTCCGCTTCCGACCTTGAAAAGAACAACCGTGATGTTGTCACGGCCACCGGCTTCATTCGCCTTGCGAATCAAGGTGCGGGCAGCACCATTCAGCGAACGGTTCTCGTCGAGAGCATTCTCAATCTCAGGCTCACTGACCATCCCAGTCAGCCCATCGCTACAAAGCAGGAGAACATCGCCGTTCAGTAGGTCAAAGTTAGCCGTATCAACTTCTACCTGTGGCTCTGGTCCGAGCGCTCGCGTGATGATTGACCGCTGTGGATGAACAGCAGCTTCCTCCTCGGTCAACTGCCCCTGCCGAACCAGTTCGTCGACGAGCGTGTGGTCCTCTGTCAACCGCTCGATCCGACCATCGCGGAACCGATAAGCGCGCGAATCACCGACATGGGCAATCACAACCTGATCGCCTTCGATCATGGCTGCGGTCAGCGTTGTGCCCATCCCCTGACGGGATTGGTCAACCTGAGCCTGCTCGTGAATGCGCTGATTAGCAACCCTGACAACTTCGGCTAGCCGGTCGCTCGTCTGGCCTCCAGAGGGAAGTCCGGCAGCGAAAGTCTCGACTGCAAGTCGCGAGGCAACCTCTCCTGCGCTGGCTCCCCCCATGCCATCGGCAACCACAAATAGCGGCGGTCTAGCTAGGAACGAATCCTCATTGGCCGGCCTGACTCGACCCGTATCGGAGCGTTGAGCATGCTCAACGATTCGTAGCGTCATGGCTCAAACCTGAACTCACTGTCGCCAATCCGGATTCGGTCACCGGCGTGAAGCGGCGTTGGACCTTCGAGTGGGTGGTCGTTCAACCACGTCCCGTTTGTTGATCCAAGATCCTCAACGATTAGCGCGCCACCCTCGCGCACTACGCGGGCGTGGCGGCTGGAAGCAAACCTGTCGTCGAGCCGAATATCTACATCTCCTCGCCCAAGAGTTGCCGCGCTACTGATCTCGTAACTCCAACCACTCTCGTGTCCAGGCGCCTCAACAACAACGAGTCGCGCATCATCGCCGGCAGCCGGGAGCGAAATCGAGTCGACCGCAGCGTGGAGGCCGGTCGCATCGGGGTCACCAATCGCTGCCGGAGCCCCGCTGCGCGAAACATCGCGAAGTGCGCTGGTTGCCACCCAGAGCAGGAATAGGTAGAGAACGACGAGGAATCCAACCTGCAATGCAAGCGAGACTGGCTCAAGCACGGTTTCCACCCTGTTCGTAGCTGAGCTCGGTTCGGCCGAGCGAAACAACATCGCCAGGGCTCAGAAGGCACTGTCCTGAGATCCGTGTTCCGTTAACAGAAACCCCGTTTGTCGAGCCAAGGTCTTCGACCGCCCAACCGCCGGCTGCCGGACGAACCGCCGCGTGTCGTCGCGAGGCATTTGTGTCTTCAAGCACAACATCGCAGCTACGACTCCTTCCCAGCACTATCCCTGAGCCGGTCAGCTCAATGCGCTGTCCGGCAGCAACAAGTGCCGCGCTGGCCGGCCCAACAACCGCCGGCTGTGCGACCTGTTCAGCTGCGGCTGAGGCTGGCAGTGGTGCTGGCACGGCTGGTGCAGGCGCTGAGGGTTCAGGGCGTTCCCTGCGTGGCTCACGCTTTCTGTCAGAGCCTGGCGACGGGCGATTTGCCAACGCCCCTCGGTCAAGCTCTTCAACCTTGATTCCAAACTCACCAAGGCCAAGCCGTTCATCGGTTACGAAGCTGATGCGGGGACGCTCAATCAACACAAGCCGCTCACTGCGCGCATGCTCAAGTAGGTAGGCCGACAACTCAGCGATCATCTCCTGCTCGGCTCCCGCAAATCGCTCTCGGTCTTCTAGACCGAGGTAGACCTCGTAGCCACTCGGCACGTAGACGCGTGAAACCGAGGGCGTTCGGTGCTGGTCCATTTCTCGCGCGAGTCGACGCGCGATTTCGACCGGTCGTACCTCTGACCTGAAGGCGCGCGAGAACGTCCCCTCGACGAGGCCGGCGATCTTGCTTTCGAGGCTTCGCAGGACGCTCATCAGTGATGGCCAAACGGCTTACTCATCCTACGAGGTCTCGCCGCTATAGCCGCGGGTCATTTCCGAATTGCCCCGCCAGCCGCGGGTTGCAACCACTAAGGCCGCCCCAGCGAGCGCCCCAGCGAGCGCCCCTCTGGCAACTCCACCCGAAACCGCGGCGGTAGCAAAACCGGTCGCTAACGCCCATCCAGCGGCCGCTAGCGCGTCAATAACCGCTGATCGACCACGGACGATAAGCGGAAGAACAACTGCCGCTACAGCCCAAACTCCCGCCACAGCCAGCGTTGATCCCGATACCAGCGGAATAACAGCATCACCGAACGCGAGCTGCGGATTGTCTCGCCAGAGCGCCTCACTACCGGCGCCAGGTCCATCGCTAAGTAGAGAGCGTCCGACTAGCAACTCCGCGCACCCAATCTGCCAAGCTCCGATCGCACCCGCCGCCGCTCGCGCAGGAATTGTTCGGCCAAAGGACGCAACTGCCGGCCAGCCGCCCGCAAAGCCAGGTACTCCCAGCAGCGGCGCCAGCCAATTTGCCGACCACCACTCTGGACTGCGCCAGAGAAATATAGGGCTGGGAAGCAGCGCAACACTGAGAACAACAGCCGTGCCGGACTCTCCGGTTACAGCTAGGCAGACGACTGAGGCAAGCGCGGCCATTAGCCAGCCGAGTCGTGGAAGCAGGCCAACAAGCAGTCCAACGCCCGCTGCCAAAATCCATTTCTGTGGAGCAATCTCAGCCGGGGCGAGTACTGCCGACCAGCCGAATGTCAATGCCGCTGCAGCGACAGCAGCCATCAACCGATCCCGCCACCAGCTGACAGGCGCGCTAATTGGGCTCGGGTCTGCGATCGGGTCGGGCTGCTCCGAATCGATCCTTGAGCGCGCCAGCGTCTGTGGCGACAAACCATCCTCTTGGCGGTCAACCGAATCAGTCGACTGCCTTCGGCTAATTCGGATTGATGTCTTTGAACGAGATCGGCGGCGCACGGCCGGAGCAATGCTGCCCGGATCATCATCGAGCTCGGCAACGCAGGCACTTAGTGCCCTGCCTAGATCTGCAAGCGAACCACGGTCACGTGGATCCTCCTCAAGCGCATCGTCGACGGCCTCAATTAGCTCCGTCGGAAGGTCTGCGCGCTCCTCGCTCAGTGAGCAGGGCGAGCCCTCGCCAAGATTCCGTGCGGTCTCCGCTGGCGTCGCGCCTCGAATCGGGTTCTGACCCGCGAATCCCTCATAGACGATCAATGCAAGTGCCCAGAGATCTGCTTCGGGGCCAGCTGCCCTGCCTGCGGCCTGCTCGGGAGCCATGTAGGCGAGTGT
>JAPLCG010000108.1 GCA_026392385.1 Solirubrobacterales bacterium | reverse complement strand
CTTGAAACCTTGACCGCCGAGGGCTTCGAGCCGGTAATCCCTCCGGTGCTAGTAAGGGAGGAAGCACTATTCGGAACTGGCTTCCTGCCTGACACGGAGCAACAGATTTATCGGCTCGCCGATGATGATCTCTACCTGACCGGTACAAGCGAGGTTGCGCTCGCGGGATTAAACGCTGGAGCGATCATTGATGCTTCAGACCTACCGCTTCGCTACGCCGGCTTTTCACCATGTTTCCGTCGCGAAGCTGGCTCTGCCGGCCGCGATACACGCGGAATCTTCCGTGTTCACCAATTCGACAAGGTTGAGATGTACAGCCTTGTGCCACCAGATCAGTCTGCCGATGAACATGAGCGGATCCTCTCTATTGAGGAGCGGATCCTCAGCGAACTGGCGATCCCCTACCGGGTCGTAAACATCGGAGTAGCGGAGCTTGGCGCCTCTGCCGCGAAGAAGTTCGATTGCGAGGCGTGGTTGCCTGGTCAGGGTCGCTGGCGTGAGTTGACCAGTTGCTCAAACACAACCGACTTCCAAGCTCGAAGGCTGGAGATTCGAATGCGGCCGGACGGCGGCGGTAAGCCAGAGGTGCTGCACACCCTCAACGGTACGGCCGTTGCTGTTGGACGGACGTTGATCGCACTACTTGAAAACGGTCAGCGCGATGACGGATCGGTTGAGATGCCAGAGGTACTTGTAGAGCGGGGCGCTCCGCCCATCCTGAGCGCGCCCAGTTGATTCGCGGCATGATTGTTGTGTGCTTCACCAGTCGAAAAGCCTGAAAGAGCGCCGCGATCAGCAGCGCGCCATTATTCGTCGCCGGCGCCTGATTGCCTCCGGAGCGATCCTCGGGACTGTTGGTTTGGCAGTGGTTGTAGTTGCAATCGGCTCCGGCGGCTCCGGCACTGAAACAGCAGGTAGCCAAGCATCAACAGGCGCAGCGGCTAAGTCGGCGTCGCAACCTACTCGTAACAAAGCTGATGCTTGGATGCAGCCATTGGCGACACCTGCGCAGCAGACCGCGGCTGTAGACCGGGTTGTAAAGGTCGGTAAGCCTGTTTACTGCGCTGGTGGTCACCGGGGCCGCTATGTAGCGCTTACCTTTGATGACGGCCCCGGCCTCTACACCCACTTTGCAATCAAAAAACTCAAGCAATGGAAGGTGCGCGCAACCTTCTTCCTGATCGGGCGGTTGCTGGAGAATCCTGAGTGGCAGGCTTGGGCGCGCCGAGAAACTGCAATGGCCGCAACCGGCAACCATTCATGGAGCCACCCGTACCTGCCGGGCCTCGGTATTGATGAAGTGCACACTCAGCTCGCAGATACACTCAAAAAAGCCGAGGCGACTACCGGCAAGCAGGTGCGCGTTTTCCGGCCGCCATATGGAGCGCGCACCGATGCTATTGACCGGGTGGCATCGAAACTGGGGATGGCGCAGATCATTTGGGATGTTGACTCGCGTGACTCGCTTGGTGCCAACTGGGCGGGGATCGCAAAGAATGTAAACGCCGGTTTGCGACCCGGAGCAATCATCCTGATGCACGACAATCGTGGGCAGACGATTCGGGCGCTGCCCTACATCCTCCCGGAGCTGAAGCGCAGGAACTTGACCGCGGTAACCGTCCCAGAGTTGCTTGCGCTTGATCCCCCGAGCGACCGCCAACTCGCCGCCGGGCCGAATGGTTGCGGAAACCTGCGCGGTGCGGGTACGAAGATCAGCTCAGGAGCCTGATCGAAAGGACGACCGGTATTTGCTAATCGCACGGTTATCGCTGGTATTTGCGACACGGCGTCTGTAGGCTGGTTAGGTATTCAAGTCCACGGAGCCTTGAATCGAATCGTCAACTAGGGGAGAGTCAACGGAGCGATGCAATTTTCAACGGTTCTTAAGTCAGCGCTTGTACTTTCGGCAGTGGCAGCAGTCGGACTCCCCGGAGTAGCGTCGGCTTCGCTGATACCGGCAAGCGAACCGTCGCTAAGTTCAACACAGCAACGGTAAAGCCGAACCAGATGCTCAACCTGCAGTTCCTTGCGACCGCAGCGACAAAGACGGTCGTAATGCCCAATGCCGACACGATCTATCAGATCGTCAATCTTGATCTCCGCAGTGGCCCGGTCCTCGTTGACTTCCCCGCCTACGGAAAGATGGCCGACGGAAAGAAGCGCTATTGGTGCCTTGAACTAGTCGATTCAGCAACGAACGTGTTCGGCTACGTAGGCACTCGAATGGGTGATAATTCCGCAGGAACTATTGCGATCGTGCCACCCGGCTGGTCTGCGGCTACCAAGCCACTTGGCCAGACCGTAAAGCGGATTATTCGCTCAACAAGCACCAAGGTCTGGGTGATCGGGCGGGTGCTCGTTGACAGCGTCGCCGATACCAGTAAGAACGCGGCACCACTTCAGAACAAGACCGTATTCAGGTTCCCGGGAGCAGGTTCAACGCACCGCTTCAAGCAGACGATCGTTCCGGCAGCGAAGTTCCTTAGTTCGTCAGCACCGCCACTGCCAACCGCTCAGGCGGCGGTTCTCGACGAGATTGGTGCGGTGCTTGCTGACCAGCCACCACCATCTGCGGACGCGGCGATGCTGGCATCACTTGCCCCATATGACATCGGCCCGGGCCTTTATCCGACGGCCACCCAGAGCCCGGAGATACTCGCAGCACTCGAGCGTGGAATGCAGGCGGGACTCGATGAGATTGAAGCAGGCGTTAACGCCAAGAAGGCCGAAGCTCTTAAGACGCGCAACGGCTGGGTTCTCTTTGACGGCGTTGGCACTTATGGAACCGACTGGATTACACGCGCCGTTATCGCCGACTATGGACTTGGCGCAAACATCCCGGC
>JAPLCG010000064.1 GCA_026392385.1 Solirubrobacterales bacterium | reverse complement strand
GGCGTTGTGAAGGAGATTCGTTGCGAGGAAGGCCAGGCCGTATCCGAAGGTGACACGCTCGTGGTGCTCGAGTAACCGATGGCTGGCACCCTGACCCGCGACGAGCCAGCTGATGGCATCGTCCGCTTCACAATCAGCAATCCGGGCAAGCGTGGCGCGCTCGACCACCCGATTCTTGATGCGCTCGCCAGTTACCTTGACGGACTTGACGCAGCCTGCGTAATCATCAGCGGCGACGGCGAAATCTTCTCGGCGGGCTATGACATTGGTGACATCCCTGAAGAGGTCTTTGCCGAGGAGGCAGAGCGGCTGATCGCGCATCCCTTCGCCGCGGCTCTTGAGGGCCTCGACCGTTGCGATATTCCGATCGTCGGCGCCCTTACCGGCCACGCGATCGGTGGTGGCCTTGAGGTCGCACTTGCCTGTGACCTACGCGTCACCTCGCCCGCGGCAAAGTTTGGCATGCCGCCCGCGAAGCTCGGACTTGTCTACTCGCACACTGGGCTGAGCAGGTTCATTGATGCAGTGGGTGTCCCACGTACCCGTGAACTTTTCTTGCTTGGCCGGCGGATTGACGCCCAGACAGCACTCCAGTGGGGGCTCGTGAATGAGATCTCGGAGACTGTTGAAGAGACCGCACTTGCGATGGCTCAGGAGCTGGCGGAGAATGCGCCGCTCTCGCTCAGAGGCAACAAGCGAATTCTGCGTGAACTTGCCAATGCAACCGGCGTGCTTGATCCAAAGGTTGAGGCGGAGTTGATTGAGTTGCGGCGCCAGTGCTTTTCCTCAGCTGACTTCCGCGAAGGAGTCGAAGCGTTCGCCGAACGCCGCTCCGCGCGTTTCACCGGCAACTAAGGGCTCTCGCACGAAATGCTGCGTTTTGCAGCGGCAATACGCGAACTCCGGTAGGCTTGGAAAGCAAGATTGTGAATCACCGAGCACAGAAGATCCGGGCGTTCGCGCCGATCCTGCTCGCTGTCACCGCCGGTTCAGCGCTATTTGGCGCACCTGCACAGGCAGCGCATAAGCCCTTGGCCGCAGAACCTGGCTCTGCTGGTTTTCAGGCCGGCAAGCCATATAGCCCGAAGGCTTCAAAGGCCAGTTCGGCGCTGCTTTACAACGGTGGTACTCAGCCCGGCGAAGAGCCGATCACGTTCACGAAGCCGCTAATTGGTGCCGACCTGCTGATTGGCCTTGCTGTTAGCAACTTGACGCTAAAGGGCCAGCTGGCAAGCCGCCGCCCCGTCGAAACAGATGCGCTGATCGCCAAGACGACAGCAACCAAGGCTGCGACGTACGTCAGTGAACTGCGAAGCAAGATCCGCTACATCGCCGATCAGTACCGGCTCTCACCAACGCTTGAAAACAGCGGCAACAACAATCGTGGCCGACTCGTCTGCACATTTGGCGGTGCCGAATGGTGCGGTAATCCTTGGTGCGCACTGTTTGCCAGCTCGGTTTGGCGGATGTCCGGAGTAAAGGCAATGCCAGTCGCTCGATTTCTGCGAGCACACCGGGCTCATTATAGGCAGCACTAAGTCGACGCTCCAGACGATTGAGGGCAACACTCAGACACCGTTCTCAGGCCGTCAAGGGGTCGCAGCGCGTGAGCGAACGCGCAACAGTTGGATCAGCGGCTTCGTCTCACTCAGCTAGACCGCAATTCAGCGCATATTTGGCGTCCGCCGACAGGCGTAGATTCGCCCTGACCGTCAAGCAACCCGTCAGGGGAGAACCAGCCGCCGATGTCAGCCCTCATCACACGCGAAGAAGCCCTTCAACTCGGCGATCTTGAGCAGCCCGAAGAGATCGAAGCGCTCGTTGAGCGAGCCTGGCAGGCCCGCGTTGACAACTTCGGTGACTCAACCGACCTCTGCTCACTCGTAAACGCAAAATCCGGCGGCTGCGCTGAGGACTGCGGCTTCTGTGCCCAGTCTCGTTACGCCGAGGCTGACACCCCACTCCACGCGATGATGGAGCCAGACCAGATCCTTGAGCACGCAAAGGCGGCAGAGGCAGCCGGCGCACACCGCTTCTGCATGGTCACACAGGGACAGGGACTCTCAAAGCGTGACTTCGAAAAGATCGTTGAGGGCGCAAAGCTCGTTGCCGAGCAGACGAACCTCAAACGCTGTGCCTCAATTGGCCATATGTCCGTGGATCGCGCCAAGCAGCTGAAGGCTGCTGGCATTCAACGCATTCACCACAACGTTGAGACTGCCGAGAGCTACTACCCCGAGGTCTCCTCGACCGTCCGCTACGAAGGCCGGCTGCGGACGATCGACGCAGTTCGGGAAGCTGGCCTTGAGACCTGTGTTGGCGGAATTCTTAACCTTGGCGAGTCACGCGAGCAGCGCGTTGAAATGGCATTCCAGCTTGCTGAGATTGACCCTACGAGCGTTCCGATCAACCTGCTCAACCCAAGGCCAGGCACGAAGTTCGGTGATCGCGAGTACATGGACCCTTGGGAGGCTGTCAAGTGGATCGCAATCTTCAGGTTGATCATGCCGAAGGCACTTTTCAGGCTCTGTGGCGGTCGCGTTGAGAACCTTCGCGAGCTTCAACCGCTCGCTATCAAGGCCGGAGTCAACGGGGTAATGATGGGCAACTTCCTCACGACGCTTGGCAACACGCCCGAGCAGGACATGGAGATGTTCCACGACGTTGGCCTCAACACTGAGCGCCAGACCGACAATGGTTCAAACCCGCGGCCTGATAACCGCGATGGCTGGCTTGATGGCGAGACTCCCGATGTAGTCGGTGAACATCTCGTCGGCTCACCAGTTGGCGACGGCACTGATGCCTTCGAGGTTCGACTCTGGGACCCATCCTCACAGCTTCGATTCAGTCGCAAGCGCAGCGTTCCGCCACGCCCCGACGGTGCTGCTAATACCGGAGCCGGCCGCACTACCCGCGAGTCCGAGGCAGCACAGAAGGCCGCCTGAGCTTTCCGCAATGGGGACGATCACCGCAAGACTCAGTGACCTGCGATCGCGCACAATGCATCGCAAGACACGGCTGGTTAGCGGCCCGCAGGGACCAAGCGTTGTAGTTGACGGAAAACCAGCACTGCTGCTCTGCTCAAACAACTACCTCGGGCTTGCTGATCACCCAAAGGTTCGCGAGGCTGCAGCCGCCGCAGCAATGAAGTGGGGCGTTGGCTCAGGAGCATCCCGACTGGTGAGCGGCACAATGACAGTGCATCGCCGCCTTGAGGATCGGCTAGCCGACTTTGAGCGCACTGAGAGCGCACTGCTTTTCGGATCGGGATACCTCGCTAACGCGGGCGTGATTGGCGCCCTCGCTGAGTCTGGAGGCATTATCTGCTCGGACGAGCTCAATCACGCCTCGCTGATTGATGGTTGTCGTCTGTCCGGAACCGAAACCTTTATCTACAACCACGCAGATATGGAGCACCTTGAGTGGGGACTCGCGAAGGCGAAGGGTCGCCGGGCGCTGATTGTTACCGACTCGATCTTTTCGATGGACGGCGATGTCGCTCCGATCGCTGAGATCGTCGAACTGGCATCGATCTACGGCGCCCGAACCGTCGTTGATGAGGCACACGCGGTTGGCGTTTATGGACCAGGTGGTCGTGGTGTCGTCGCAGAAGCTGGTCTTGAAGGACAGGTGACGGCTCTAATCGGAACGCTCGGAAAGTCGCTTGGCTCGTACGGCGCCTTCGTTGCCTGCAGCGCAAGCACGGCGGATTGGCTTACAAACCAAGCTCGGACACTGTTGTTCTCAACAGCTCCACCACCACCGTCAATTGCGGGCGCGATGGCAGCACTCGAGCTAATCACGACTGAGCCACGCAGGATTGAGCGCGTTCAGCGAAATGCGCAGACACTCAGGGCAGCATTGAGGACTGAAGGATTCGACATTGAACAGCAGCCGACGCCAATCATTCCACTCGTGATCGGTGACGCATCGGACACAGTCGCGGTCTGCGAAGGAGCGCTCGCCGACGGCGTATTCGCACAGGCGATCCGGCCGCCAACCGTTCCCGAAGGATCCTCACGGCTGCGGCTGACAGTGATGGCAACACATCGCACAGACGAGTTGAAAGCAGCTGCGAAAACAATCGCTAATGCCTGCGCTGCAGCTGGTCTGCGAGCAACTGCTCCAGCCGAACGCCGACCGGAACCCGTACCAGGTGACGGGCCACTGCCAATTCGTGCGACCCGCAAGGGCGGGCAGGAGCTGTTCGACATTGAGGCGCAGGGCCCGACGGACATCAACCGCGCGGCCTGACCGTCGATGCGCGGACTGTTTGTAACCGGAACCGACACCGGGGCGGGAAAGTCGTATGTCACAGCTTCAATCGCTGCAGCGCTAACAGCCAGAGGCGAGCAACTGCTCGTGCGCAAACCACTCCTGACTGGAATGGACGATCCAAGTGAAGGTCTGCGCGACGACGAACTGCTTGCGCTTGCAATCGGATCAAGTTCGACGGCTGGCATCAGCAAACGAAAGTTCGGTCCAGCCGTGTCCCCGCACCTTGCTGCTGCCGAAGCCGGCGTTCAGCTTGATGCCTCAGAGATTGCCGCTGAACTGCTTGCCGAAACAGTGGCTGGCGGATCGCTGCTTGTCGAAGGGGTCGGTGGGTTACTCGTCCCGATCTCGCAAACCGAATCGGTCCGCGACCTTGCCACGGCGCTCGGACTCGCGGTCGTAGTCGCTGCCCGCCCGGGCCTCGGGACAATCTCTCACACGCTGCTGACCGTCGAATCAGCACGCTCCGTCGGACTAGAGGTAAAGCTAATCGTCTTCGGACCGTGGCCAGACTCACCAACCGCTCTCGAGCTTGACAACCGAGCAACGGTCGCTCGGATTAGCGGCATTGAGGTCGCAACAATTCCGGAAATCCGTGAGCCCAGCCAAGCAGCCTTTGCCGAAGCTGGAAGCGGTCTGCCGATCGACTCCCTCCTGCCAAGTCGATAGCTTGATTCGTCCGTGAATACCGACGAGCTGATTGCCGCTGACCGCCTCCACCTCTGGCACCCGTTTACCCAGCAGCAGGGTTGGGTTGACGACGAGCCGCCGCTGATCATTGAGTCGGCAAGTGGCTGCAGACTGACTGACACAGATGGCAACAGCTACATCGACGGCGTTTCATCGCTTTGGTGCAATGTCCACGGCCATCGTCACCCAGCGATCGACCAAGCGGTCCGTGATCAGCTCGACCGCGTCGCGCACACGACGATGCTTGGCCTCAGCCATCCATCGGCAATCAGGCTCGCTGAGCGGCTTGCTGCTCTCGCTCCGGGCGACCTAAACCGCGTCTTCTACTCAGACAGCGGCTCGACTGCGGTTGAGATCGCGATCAAGATGGCATTCCAGTACCACGCCCAGAATGGTGAACCGCAGCGCAAGCGCTTCGTCCGGCTGCGCGAGGCTTACCACGGCGACACACTTGGATCGGTTTCGGTCGGCGGTATGGAGCTTTTCCATTCGATTTACAGACCGCTTCTGTTTGAGACGCTTGAGGCAGAGCCAGGCGATGCGAACGACCTCGCAAGAGTTCTGGACGAGCATGGCGGTGAGGTAGCAGCAGTGATCGTTGAACCGCTCGTTCAAGGTGCCGCCGGCATGCTGCTGCAACCGGCCGGCTACCTGACCGAGGTCCGCCGCCTCTGCGACGAGCACGGGATCCTGATGATCGCCGATGAGGTTGCCACCGGATTCGGCCGCACGGGAATGATGTTTGCCTGCGAACACGAAGCTGTCGAACCGGACCTAATGTGCGTTGCCAAAGGACTGACTGGCGGTTATCTACCGCTGGCAGCGACGCTTTCAAGCGAGCGCATCTACCAGGGGTTCCTTGGCGCGCACCCCGAGTACCGAACCTTCTTCCATGGTCACACCTACACAGGCAATCCACTTGCCTGTGCTGCAGCCCTGGCGACGCTTGATGTATTTGAAAATGAGCAGACACTCGATCGGGTCAAGGCGAGCGCAGCGCTGCTCGGTGAGCTGCTGGCGGCAGAGGTTGAGCCAATCGCCAGCGTTGGCGAGATCCGGCGGGTTGGGCTGATGTGCGGGATCGAACTGCAAGGCTTCGAACCGGAGCGGCGCAGCGGGCACCTAGTAACACTCGCGGCCCGCCTCCGCGGGGTTATTGTCCGCCCGCTTGGCGACGTGGTTGTGTTGATGCCACCACTCTCAATCAGCGAAACGGAGCTGCGTGAGCTTGTATCAACGGTTGCTGCGTCGATTGAGGCAGCTGCTGAGCCAGATGCTGAACAGACGCTGGTTAAAGCTCTGGCAGCCGCCAGCTGATTAACCGGCGCATCAATCCTGCTGAGCACTTAGGTTTCCATCTGTCACTGGAAACGGGGTAAGAAGAAAATAGGGGGCCGGCCACCGGAACCGGGGTCATGGATAGAACGGAGACCGACCCACACTCCATAACCCGTCGGTAGTCAAAAAGTTGCGCAGTTTCGAAATCGGTTGCGTTGACAGACAAAATCGACCGCGACTACTGCCTTTTTGCTGCCAACCGCTGCCAGCACGCTAGGCGGAGCGCCGAACAGATTCGATGCTCCGCCCGAAGCGCGTCAATCAGTCTTCGTACGGGACAAATTCCGACTTCTTTGCACCGCAGACCGGGCAGTACCAAGTGTCTGGAATATCCTCGAACTTAGTGCCTGGCGGAATACCACCGTCCGGGTCACCAAGCTCAGGTTCATAGATGAACCCGCACGACTCACAAATCCATCGAATTGTTTCTGCTTCGCTCATTGGTCAATCGTAGGCCATCGCGATAGCCTGCGTTGAATGAGTGACCTACCGCCACGGGCTCCCGGAGAGACACTCAACGACGGTCCTGAGACCGTCCCTCGCGAAGCATCAACAGTGATCGTGCTCAGAGGCGGAAACGAGTCGCTTGAAGTGCTGCTCGTCCAGCGCAATATCGAGTCTCGTTTTATGGGTGGCGCATGGGTATTCCCCGGCGGTGCTGTTGATAAGTCAGATGGAATTGGCGAAGCCGCGCTAAGAGCTGCGGCAGTGCGAGAGGTAACTGAGGAGGCCGGAATCGAGCTCAATTCCGTTGAGAGTCTTGTCCCCTTCTCCCGCTGGATAACCCCGCGCGAGGTAAAGATCCGCTTTGACACTTGGTTCTACCTCGCCGAACTCCCTGATGGCGCCGTACCCAGTGTTGACGGGCACGAATGCGTTGACCTGCGCTGGGAGACTCCGCAATCGGCACTCGAGGCGCACGGGCGCGACGAGCTGCTGCTGGTCTTCCCAACGATTCGCAGCCTCGAGCAGATTTCGCAGTTTGACAATGCCCATGCGCTGCTTGAACACGCAAGGGGAACAACCGTTGAACCAGTTGAACCTCGCATCGAGATTCTCGGCGAGATAGCGCGCGTCCTGCTTCCGGGCGACCCTGGCTACGACTCGCTCTGATCGGATGACGCCAACGCGAGTTGCTGGGATCGTCCTTGCCGGTGGGCTCGGAGAAAGGTTCGGTAGCGCAAAGGCGTTCGCGGAAGTTGGCGGAATGTCGCTCGCCGCACGCACGGCGAAGCTAGTTTCACGCGGTATTGGCGGCGGGCCACTGATTGTCGCTGCTGGTTCTGGAGGCGAAACCCCGAACGACCTGCCTCGCGGCGCAATGCTGGCTGTCGATAGTGAGCCTGATGCAGGGCCTCTCGCCGGTCTTGCCGCCGGCCTCTTGGCCCTTGAGGGGGTCGCTGACATTGCGATTGTTGTCCCCTGCGATACGCCGCTGCTCCATCCGGCATTTGTCAGTGCCCTTGCCTTCTTGCTCGCTGAATCTGATGCAGAGACTGCCCTGCTGGAAGGACCTGATGGGCGACCGCGACCATTCCCAGGCGGATGGCGAGTCTCGCTAGCCAGCCAAGTCTCGAACGCGCTCAAAGCTGGTGAGCGCCGACCTTGGTCTGTAGCGGCAGGGACAAGGATGCTGAGTCTCACTGAGGCCGACCTACTTGCTGACGACCGACTTGCCGAACTCGACCCGCAGCTGGCATCGCTTAGTGATGCAGATACTCGAGAGAGGCTTGGCCAGCTCACGGGCGCTGCACCACGGGTCCGAGTTAACGTCAGCGGGCGGAGAAGCGTTCAACGGAGCTGGACGCTGACTGAGGCGCTTGCAGCTGCTGGCGCCGACCCTGAGGCGCCATGCACCGTTAATGACCTCGCTCCCATCTCTGCTGATCGCTACCCGCTCGCAGAGGGTGACTCAGTAGTTGTCCTCTGAGCGATAGCCTGCCGATCAATGGCAACTAACTATTCACTCGGCGGACGAACAGTCCTAATCACCGGCCCAGCCCGCGGAATCGGCGAAGGCTTGGCACTCGCAGTTGCCAAACGTGGCGCACGACTGGCACTAGTTGGACTTGAACCTGAACGGATGGAGACTCTCGCTGAGCGGATTCGCGGCGAGTACGGCGTTGATGTTGTTGTTGCCGAAGCGGATGTTCGTGACCGACCCGCTCTTGACCGCGCAGTCGCTGAGACGGTCAGTGCTCTCGGAGGAATTGATGTAGCCGTCGCAAACGCTGGCGTTGAGACCGCCGGATCGCTCGCGGAAATCGCGCCAGAGGAGTTTCAGCGCGTGATCGACATCAACCTAACCGGTGTTTTCAGCACAAGCCAGGCTGTTCTGCCGCATGTTGTTGAGCGCCGTGGCCATCTCTTGCCGATCGCATCGGTCGCAGCAGTAAGTCATGCGCCGACAATGGGCCCTTACGCAGCGTCGAAGGCCGCTGTTGAGGCGCTCGCCAATGTCCTACGCCAGGAGCTAGCCGGTACGGGTACAACCGTTGGCTGTGGATACTTCAGCTTCCTCGACACTGACCTTGTCCGCAATGCATTTGATCGGCCCGTCGCTGTAGCAATGCGAGATCAGTTGCCTGGCCCAGTCGCCAAGGTCTACCCGCTTGAAGGCGCGATCGATGCACTAATCAAGGGCATTGAGACACGCTCGCGGATTGTGGCTTACCCAGGTTGGGTCAAGCCACTTATTGCCAGCCATGGAGTCGCCCAACCACTGATTGAGCGACTTATCGGCAGGCGCGGCGCGGATGCAATCCGTAGCGCCGAAGCTGGCAGCTGAGCGTCAACCGCCGCCGTAGACAACTACGAGGTCGGTGACAACACCGACAACGAAGCCCGCGCCAAGCATCAGCAGGCCGAGTTCGCGATGGCCAAGGCGCCGCATCGCGTGCCAGATCTCACCGATCACGTAGAGGATTGCGCCCGAAGCGAGTGCGTAGCAGGCAAGCTCAAGTGGATCGCTTTGGACGTTCCATCCAATAATCGTGCCGACAAATACTGGCGCTCCGGCGATCAGTCCGGCAAGCCCAAGCCAGCGCCATGTTGGCCGAACTGAACCGAGTGGCCCAACGATCCCAAATCCTTCAGTTGCGTTGTGCAGGGCGAAGCCAACAACGAGAACAGTCGCCAGCGAAATGGCGCCGCTGCGTGCCGAAACGCCGATTGCGAGTCCCTCGCCGAGGTTGTGAATCCCAATTGCTGTCGCGATCATCAGGCCGGTTCTAAGTGTGCGACGCCTCGCAACATCAGCCTCATTCACATAACTCTGTGTTTCCGTTGGCGAAAGCACGGTGGCAGCTTCGCCGCCGGCGATCGGTGCCACTGCTGATGGTCCCGAGTTACGCATCTTGCGGTCGACGGCGGCGAGTCCAGCGCTACCAAGAATGAATCCGACTGCAATCAGTAGAACGAGTAGCAGCGTGTAGCCGAGTCCTCCAGAGCCGTCACGCAGTTTCTCGACCGCAGTCTCGACGATCGCAAAGCCGTGGGCTGAAACGTCAACAAACAGGAAGGCAAGGACGCCGACTGAAAACATCGCAAGTGAAAGGCGGACCTGGGAACTGAGGCCACGCATTCTGCCTAGCGGCAGACCGATAAAGATCGTAAGTCCTGCAATCGCACCCATCAGGGCGGTCTGGGAGAAGGTCATCAGGCGACTGGATCCATGTTCATTTTCGGGGCGGTTGACGCCGTGAGTGGCGCTTCCTTCGTCAGCCTAGCACCTAGAATAATTCTATGTCCTAGCGTACCGGTCGGAGATAGATGAGGGTTCATTTGCTCCTGAATACGGCGCTTTGCTCGCAGAGGGATCACTTTTCAGTAACTGCCGGGGTCACCAATGCCAATGTTCTGGAGAAGATTCTGGGCTTCGCTGTTTAGCCGGAAGAACTCGCCGGTCCAGATCAGAACGCCAAGCACAACGAGAACCACGCCGCCAACGGCAACAACGACTGCGTAGTGGCGCTTGACAACTGCAAAGGCGCTGGTCATCCGTCCGAAGGCAAGTGCCGTGAGCATGAACGGAACCGCTAGACCAAGCGAGTAGAAGCCCAGCAGCAGAGCGCCGCGACCGGCGGAATGCGACAGGGCTGCGGTAGCGAGAATCGCGCTAAGCGTTGGGCCAATGCAGGGCGTCCAAGCGATTGCGAAGGCAGCACCGGCAACAACCGGGCCGCCACGGCCCGCCTTCTCGATCAAACCGCCGGGGTGCCATTCGCGAGATAGCGCCGGAATGAACGGGCTCAGCAGGAAGACCAACCCCATCGCGATGATCAGACCACCCGAGATCTTTTCGAGTGTGCGCTGATTCGAAAAGAGCCAACTTCCAAGCCCGGTTGCCGTCAGACCAAGCAAAATGAAGATGGTCGAGAAGCTGATTACGAATATCAGCGCTGGGACAACAACACGCCGCGTGTCGCCACGCTTCATGTCGGCCGGGCTGACGCCACCGATCACGCTCAGGTAGCCGGGTACGAGCGGCAACACGCACGGGGAAAGGAAACTCACCAATCCTGCGAGAAACGCAATTGGCAGACCAACTGTTGGGGAACCCGCCATCGGAGGTTCAGATTACCCCGTGTTGAGCCTTGACCTGCCGCGATCAGTCACTGGAGGGCTTGGCGAGCGTCTGCACACCGACCATTTTGCCATTGCCAACCTCTAGGCCAACCCGCTCCGCGTCGGCAGGATTCATCTTGAGAGGTTGGTGACTCTCTCCTCAGCCACTGCTACGACACTACACAACCAACCGCGGAGTTTCTAGATGATCCAGTCGGGCACAGTCGGGCGCTCAACGCCCTCGGGAAGGCTTGCTTCGTCGTCGAGCTTGTCAAGGTGCGCGGCAAGCGTGACAGCAGCTGCTGGCAGCAGTGCCTCAGGGACATCGTCCCAGACCTCGGCGAGCAGTTGGTCAACCGTTCGACTGCCACTGGCAAGCGCCTCAAGCAGCCTGCGTTCGCGGTCGAGGCGGTGGGCGATCTGCTGGTTGATTCGAGTCTCTGGGTCATTGATCACTGGCCCATGGCCTGGCGCCAGAACGATTGGCTGACGACTGGCCAGCTGTTCAAGTGCCTGAAGGTAGCCGGCAAGCGAGCCGCTTCCCGGTGATACGAAAACGCTGCTTTCAGCAAAGATTGCATCACCGGTAAAGGCGATTCCTTCATAGATGTAGGCGACGTGATCAGCCGTATGGCCGGGCAGCCGGTGCACCTCAAGCGGTCCGTGCTGACTTCCGTGGGCTGGACTCCCTTCGCCGTGCGGTACTGGCCCAACCACCGTGACAGTGCGACCACTGCTGGCGAGCAGTCGCTCAACCCCATCGCTGTGATCTCCATGACCGTGGGTCAAGGCAATGCCGGCAAGTCCACCTCGACCAGCAACCTCGGCTGCAATTTGCTCGATGTGAAGCGATTGATCCGGACCTGGATCAATAACCCAGGCCCCTTCGCGGCCAACGATCCAGCTGTTCGTTCCAGCAAGCGTTAACGGGCCGGGATTATCAGCTGTAAGTCCAACTACTTCGCCGTCGTTAAATTCGACTCTCACCGCAATGACTATCGCGGGTCGAGCCGATAGACATTGTTGTTAAACAGCGAAGCGAGGTAAATCCGCCCTGCTTGATCCTCACCAAAGGTTGTCAGCCCGGCGAGTTTGATTGCGAGCGGGGCTGAAACTGTTGCTGCCAAGCTCCCTTCGCGTAGCGACGCCGTCCAGAGCGTGCCGGTGCAGAAGTCGCCGTAGATGTACTTGCCCTCGAGGCTCGGGATGCGGCGATCATGCAGCACGTAACCACCGGTTACTGAACAGCGACCAGACGCGTGAGTGAACTGGGCAACGGGCATTACCGCGCCAGCGGCAGTCTCACCGGGATAATTTGCCCGCGTCCCCTCCCATGGCCGCCAGCCATAGTTGACTCCCCGCCCGTAACCGGGTCCTGGAGCCCAGTCAATCTCCTCGATTGCGTCCTGTCCAACATCCCCAATCACAAGACCACCGGTCGCCGAATCAAAGCTAAAGCGCCACGGGTTACGCAAACCGTATGCCCAGATCTCGCTACGCGCTCCTGCTAGGCCGACAAACGGATTGGAAGCAGGAACCGTATAAGGCTTTGAACCCTTGCGGCGAGGGTCGATCCGCAGAATCTTGCCGAGCAGAGTGGAGAGATTTTGGCCATTGCCAAGCAGTCCGTGAGGGTCATTGCCTGACCCACCGTCGCCGAGCCCGATATAGAGCATTCGGTCGCGAGGCCCAAACACGAGGTGGCCGCCGTTGTGATTGCTCTGCGGTTCAGTCTGGCTGAGGACCAGCCGCGCGGTCGCAGCGTTTGCGAGGTTCGGGTTCGTTGTTGAGCGTCGGTACTCGACGATCTTTACGTTGCCACTTCGGTCGGTGTAGTCGACATAGAACAGTCCGCTGGATGCGTAATCAGGGGCGAAGGCCAGTCCGAGCAGCCCTTGTTCGCCGCAGCAGGAAACTTTGGCGCTGATGTCAAGAAATGGCTGTGACTGCCTGCGCCCGTTTAGGAACAAGACGACCTGCCCGCGCTGCTGCACGATGAACAGACGAGAGCTATCGCTTGGTGGCTGAACAACGCCCAGCGGCATGTTGAAACCACCAATCAGCGAAAGTTTAAGTCCCGTTGAGGAACGGCTGGCATCCTTTGCTTTCGAAGTTGAGGAAAGGCCCAGTGAAAGCGCCAATAGGCCCGCAAAAGCGGCAAAGGCGATCAAAACCGGTCCAAGAATCCTCACTCGCACGTACTACTGATGATAGCCAGCGTCAGGAATCGCACGACCGCAGCGACCAAACAATCCAGAGGACAGCTTCAACGTAAGTGAAAAGGCGCACACTGCGCAGCAGAAACTTGACTCAGCCCCGTTACTTACCTATAGTCAGGAAACAGATGGCAACTAAGAAAACCCCAAAGAACAGCAAGACCGCCAAGAAGGCAACCGCTTCAGCTCATGAGAAGCGCGCTCCGTTGCGCCCAACCCGACGCCCAGGCGGCGGCGACTCAGCACGCGCCCAGAGCCGGCTTAGCGGCCACGGAGCTCACGCAGCTGGCGCACATCCTGCAACCGACCCTGCCGGCGACGCACTCGGCCACCTGCTCTCGCTTAGCCGCAGCTACCCACTGCTCGACAAGGCCCAAGAGGTTGAGCTTGCCAAGGGCATCGAACGCGGCGACCTGCAGTCCAAGGAGCGGATGATCAACTCGAATCTGCGGCTTGTCGTGTCCGTTGCGCGCCGCTACCAAGGCCATGGCCTTGACATGAACGACCTCGTTCAGGAGGGCATGCTCGGCCTGATCCGCGCAGTCGAAAAATTCGACCACCGCAAGGGATTCAAGTTCTCAACCTATGGAACCCTCTGGATTCGCCAGGCGATTCAGCGTGGCCTCGAAAATTCAGCGAGGACAATCCGCCTACCTGTACACGTCAACCAGCGGATGCGAGCACTTGCCCGTGCCGAGCGCGAACTCGCAGCACTGCTGGGCCGCGACCCAACTGACGAGGAGCTCTCCGAGGCAGCCGACCTGCCAATCGAAGAGATCAACGAAGCGCGCCGTGCATCGCTGGCTGTCACCAGCCTCGATGTAGGAGTTGGTGAGGACGGCGAGACAAGTCTCGGCGACCTGCTGCCTGCCGATGGGCCACTCCCCGAGGAGCTCGCCGACACCAACAACCGACGCGTCCTGATCGCTGAAGCAGTTGAGTCGCTGCCGACTAACGAGCGGAAGGTGCTGGAACTGCGCTTTGGCCTAAATGGCCTCGACGATCCGGCAACGCTTGCCCATACAGGCCGCGAACTCGGCGTTACACCCGAGCGCGCTCGCCAGCTGGAAGAGCAGGGCCTCCGACGCCTCGCAGAGAACTCCAGAGTTCGCTCACTTCGCGAACAGGAGTAGCTGCAAGGGGATGCTGCGCCAGCCGCTCGGCTGGCGCGACTCCTCAACCAAACAGCGACGCTAGAGCTTGATCAAACAGCTCGCTGTGGCGGTCTACATCAGCCTCGGTGGTCGTCGGGCAGATTAGGGCCATGTTGTGGAACGGCGTCATCAAGATGTTGCGATTGAGCATGTAGAGGTGCAGCCATTCATCAAGCTCAGGATCATCGGCAGCAGCCGACTCACCGCCATTCCGCGGCGCCTCTGGCATAAACCGGTACTCAGTACGCGCACCTAGCTGAACGCAAACCCAGGGAGCTCCATAGCGCTCAATTGCGGCATCAACTCCTGCAGTGAACCGGGTCGCAAGCGCTTCCATTCGCTCAAATGCGCTCGCTGTTAGAACCTCATCGAGTGTGCCGTGCGCCGCTGCCAAGGAAAGCGCGTTGCCAGCAAGCGTGCCGCCAACCCCGCCGGTATCAATGAAGTCAGCATCCTCATCGGCCTTCAGCTGTTCGGCCACGGCAGCGGACATTCCATAGGCGCCAATTGGGATACCCCCACCAATCGCTTTGCCAATTGTGACGATGTCCGGGTCAAGCCCCCAAGCCTTCGTGCAACCGCCGGGCCCCGCGCTCAACGTGTGAGTCTCATCGATGATCAGCAGCGTGTCAGTTTGGCGCGTCAACTCCCGCAGGCCTTCCATAAAGCCTGGTTCGGGCAGCACAATCCCAATATTCGTAAGCGCGGGTTCGGTAATAACACAGGCAACTTGGCGGTCCGCGAGCAGCCGCTCAACTGCTTCTAGGTCGTTGAACTCACAGACACGGGTCGTCTCAGTTGGATCAACCGCTGGACCAACATTGCCTGGCCGCGAGCGCGCGCCATCGGCGGCCAACACGACCACCGTCTCATCAACTGAGCCGTGGTAACACCACGAGAAACAGAGAACCATTGGACGACCTGTCAGCTGTCGTGCCTTGCGCAAAGCGAAGCGGTTCGCGTCGGTAGCTGAGAGCGTAAAGCTCCACTGCGGCAGGCCAAAGCGCTTGGCGAGGTCGCCCGCTACCCAGGTTGCGTCCTCAGTAGGAAGCATCGTCGTAATCCCGCCAAGTTCGGCAGCGCGGCGTTCAACCGCTGCGACCGTCGCCGGTGCGGAGTGCCCGGCCATCGCGCCGGTATCACCGAGACAGAAATCGATGTATTCATGGCCATCAACATCAACTACACGCGCTCCTCTTGCGCCAACCATCGAGAGCGGAAAGCCGCCGGGCCACTTGGCCATCCATGCCATCGGCACGCCAGTCCAGAGATGCTCGTCAGCCGCCTCGAAATGCTGCTTTGAAACAGCGTTGCGCTCGGCGAAATCGGCTCGCTCTGAGGCAATCAGCCCTTGAAGCCTTGTCCTGTCCACAAGCTGCTCGCGTGCACTCATCTCCGCCTTCAACGGTAGCGTGCTGAGCGGTGGCGACCACACCGAACAACCCACGCGCGGCGGCAGCGGACCGCTGGTGGTGGCCGCTCGTGCTCGCGATCGCACTTGCGGCGCTCGTAATGCGGCTGATCGGAGCGCAGGAAAGCCCGGCTGGTGACGAGCTCTACCTGCTGGAAATAATCCACGGTCGCTCATTCAGCTCAATGCTGCATGCAGTTGTAAATCAGGAAAAGACGCCTCCGGTTGGATTCGTTCTCAGCTGGCTGAGCGCGAAGCTTGGGAACGATCAAACTTGGATGCGAGCGCCATCAGTTATCGCTGGGAGTGCCTTGATCCCCGTCGCAGCGTTGCTTGCCCGGCGAGCATTCAGCACAGCAGCAGGACTCGCAGCGGCAGCGCTAGTTACGGTCTCCCCATTCCTGCTGTTCTACGGAATAGAGAGCCGCTCTTACGCTCTAACGGCACTCTTGACGACCGCATCGGCACTCGTCCTGCTGGCAGCCTGTGAGCGCGGTGGCTGGAAGCGCTGGCTTGGCTGGGCGCTGCTGATAGCCGCGGCAATACTGACCCACTACACCGCCATTTTTGTGATCTTCGTCGAGATTATTTGGGCGCTCTGGACGCAGCCGCGCAGCCGCCGAAAGCTGATCGCAGCATGCGGCGGCGCGCTACTTATCGTTGCCGCTTGGATCCCATCGTTCATCACTCAGTTCAGCCATGCCGGCGATGAGGCACGGCGGATTGCGCTCTCTGCCCCACTCAGCCTTGACACGCTGACCGGGATCAGCGGTCGCGCACTGATCGGCCACCCGCTCGGGGTTGCGAACGGCACCCAGTCGCTCTCGGAGATCCCTGGGACGGTTGGCCTGCTGCTGATTTTGGCTGGCGTAGGTACCGCTGCCGGACTAAGCCTGCTCGAAGTGCTGCGACGCCGCAGTAGTGGTGAGACGATCGCCAGACCATCGGCAACAACAGGACTACTGATTGGGTTGGCACTGGCTGCGCCGGTTGGCCTGTTGCTCGCGAGCCTTCAGCCCGACAGAAGTCTGTTGCTGTCAAGAAACCTGATCACCTCAGTGCCGCCGCTGCTAATTCTCGTCGCCGCGCTCCTGACCCGCATCCCCGCCCCCACATCGCTTGCGGCAACGGCGCTGACGGTTGCCGGGCTTGGAATTGGAGCGGTCCACGAACTCAGCTCGAGCGGGCGCCCCGACCTACGCTCCGCCGCGAAGGCAATTGAGCAGCGTTGGCGGCCGGGCGACCTAATTCTGGAGGCGATGTACTTCAGCGGGCCGCCGCTCGATCGCGACCTTGCGATTCAGCTAAACCCAGTAACCGAGCGATCACTACTGCTGACTCGAACCAGTGGACTGCGACCATTTGCTAGGCCGATCAAGGTTGGATCATCGATCTTCACCGTAACCGCAGCCGTTGGCTACAGCACTGGTGTTCTTGAGGCGCCGAAGCAGTTGAAGGGTCGCTACCAGCTGATCTGGTCTGAGCGCTGGGACGGCTACGTGCCGGTCTTTGCCGGCCAGTGGCAGCGGATCAAATAACTTCGCGCAGAACGCCGGTCTCAACCTCGTAGACAAAGCCACGAACCCGGTCACGATGCGGAATAAATGGGCTTTCGCGAACCCGCGCCATTGAAACGCGAACATCCAACTCAAGGTCGGTAAACGCTTCAACCGGCCATGGGACCTTGTGGCCGGTCTCCTCCTCGAGAGTCGCGCGAAACTCTTCATCCGAGAAGTACTGCATTCCGCAATCGGTGTGGTGGATAAGGAGGATCTCCTCAGTCCCCATGAAGCGCTGCGAAATTGCGAGTGAACGGATCTCACCGTCGTTGATGATCCCGCCCGCATTACGGATTATGTGTGCCTCGCCTTCACGCAAGCCAAGCAGCGCAGCGGTGTCAATCCGCGAGTCCATGCAGGTAACGACTGCAAGCTTGCGAGCCGGTGAACGCTTCAATGACCCGCGGTCAAAGACGCTCGAATACGCTGCCGCGTTGTTGATCAGATCGTCATTCGAAATCATTGCTGCCCCGCAGATTAGGCAGCGCGGCGGCGGTCAGCTCTTCAACCACTCGGTCAGGCCAGCAAGAGCTCGGTCGGCAATCCGCCCGAAGGCAAGCCCGAGCAGCGGATCAAGCAGACGCAGTGGCCCCTTGAGCGTCAGGTCAGCGTCATAGGTGAGCACCGAACCATCGCCGCTTGCGTCAACTGTGATCACATCAACCGACAGGACGGTTGAGTTCTCTCCACGCAACACAACTCGATGACCGGGCTCAAACTCAGTGATCCGATATACGAGTTCGCTCTTGCTTCCCATGAAGGCAGCGACAACTCGGAATGTTGCGCCGATCTCAAGCGGACCATCGGACAGTCGCTCCGCTTCGACAACACCTGGATCCCACTCCTGTGTCGTTGAGAAGTCAGCGACTCGCTCAAAAACTGTGCTCGCTGAGAGGGGGCTGTGAACAACTCCGTTTGCTTTGGCCATAGGCATGACGCTAGCGGATCAGGGATCCCACCCCGAACGAGCGTCTGATGCCCTTAGGCTGCTCTCAGAGAAGATCGCGACAATCAAGCAAATGGACACAGACAAACCACTCGTGCTTGTCGTTGACGACGACGAAGGTATCCGCCGTGCACTGGAGAGCGCACTGCGCTTGGAGGGGCTCACCGTGCGCAGCGTCCCCGATGGCGCCCGCGCGCTCGCAGCGGCCGAGTCAGACCCACCGGCGATGATCGTGATGGATGTAACGATGCCGGGGATCGACGGAGTTGAGGTAACCCGACAGATGCGGGGCCGCGGCGAAGATGTGCCGATTCTGATCCTCTCCGCCCGAGACGGCGTCGATGACCGGGTTGCCGGACTGGACGCTGGCGCTGACGACTATCTGACTAAGCCATTTGCGTTGGAAGAGTTACTGGCAAGAGTTCGCGCGCTGCTGCGCAGACGCCCGGAGCACGCTTCAAAGGTTGTCCGTGAGGTAGGACCACTTCGGATTGATCCGGCCCGTCGGATGGCGTGGGTCGCAGGGCGGGAGATCGAATTGACCTCCCGCGAATTCGACCTGCTCGAGGTACTCGCTGCTCACCCTGGGATTGTTCTGTCCCGCGAGCAACTGCTCGATCAGGTCTGGGGTTACTCATTCGACGTGCGGACGAATGTCGTTGATGTGTTTGTCGGCTACCTGCGCCGCAAGCTTGAGGCTGGTGGCGTGCCGCGACTGATCCACACTGTGCGCGGACAGGGCTTCGCCCTGAGGATCTAAGGGGCGACCGAGTGTTTAGAAGTCTTCGGGCGCGGATTGCCCTCTCATCCTTTGCTGCGACCGCTATCACGCTGCTGGCAGTCGGTGGCTATCTGATCAGCGATGTCCAGTCGGCAGCCCAAAATCGGATCGATCAGGGGCTCGAGCGACGTACTGCCCTGATCGCAGGTCAACTCAATACGCCGCTGCTGCCTACAAGCGCCGACAGCTCAGCAAGCTCAAGCGGTGACGAATCGGGGGAAAGCGCCCCCGGCGAATCCAACGAAGCGGAGAACCAGTTGTCAGCCCCGCCTCAAGACGAGGGGCCTGAGGGCGGCGATCCGCAGGCGACGGTCGTCACCGTTGGCAACAAAGTTGTTCTCAGCTCCGGTAACGCACCTGCCGAGGTAGTTGAGGCTTCAACGCCGGGATTGCAAACGGTTGGTGACGATGGCAATAGCTGGCGGGTGCTCGTCAGCCGCTTCAGCGGTGGCCGGATCGTGGCGGCAACCTCACTCGCAAAGTCAACGGCACGGGCTAACGACCTGCGTGATCGAGCATTGCTGATTGGCGCAGTCGGTCTAGTGGCAGCTGCAGCAATCGGGTTCTTACTCGCGAGCCTTGCCACACGTTCTGTGCGGCGCCTGCGGCTTGCGGCTGACCAGGTAACTGGAACCGAAGCACTTGACAGACGCATCCCGGAGACGAAGAGCCCCGAGGAGTTGCGCGCACTCGCAGCAAGCCGCAACGCAATGCTCACCAGGATCGAAACCTCACACGAGGAGACCGCCGAAGCGCGTGACGCTGCGCGACGTTTTGCCGCCGAGGCAGGCCATGAACTGCGGACGCCGCTCGCTGCCCTCGGAACAAATCTGGAATTGCTTGAGCACTCAGAGCGGCTTGAGGCAGCTGAACTCGCGGAAATTCGCGGACGCGCTCACTCCGAATACTCGCGGATGGTGCGACTGCTCGATTCACTCCAGGCACTTGCGCGCGGCGAAGCTTCAGCTGACCTGCCGCTTGAAGCAACCGACCTTGCTGACATTGCTGATGCTGCAGTTCACTCAGTCCACGCAGCGCACCGCGGTTATCAGTTTGAAGTTCAAGCACCGGAGGACGGCGTCCCCTATCTGGGCCACCCTGAAGGACTGCGGCGGATCTGCGAGAACCTGCTTGAGAACGCCTACTGCCACGGGCGTGAGAACGGTAAGGCCGTCCTAAAGGTTGAAGCGCTGTCCGACGGCATCGTTCAGATCACATGTGATGACGATGGCCCGGGAATCCCTGAAGGTGATCGCACTCGCGTCGTCGAACGATTTGCGCGCGGCGCAGATGCCCCATCGGGAGGATCAGGTCTTGGCCTTGCGCTCGTCGCGCAGCAGGCGGAGCTCCACGCTGGCAGCGTCACGGTCGGTGAAAGCCCGCTCGGCGGAGCACAAATAGTCGTAACGCTCGGCCACCTTCGGGCATAAACCCCTGAGATTTCAGTATCTTGACCGGTCACGTTAAGTCAAAAACTGATTAGGAGAGCGCAATCGCTACCAAGGTAGGAATTCCAGGTACCACTAGCACCGCCAAGATCCGTAATCCACTTGCCGTCGTTGCACTGACGATCGTCACATTGGGTATCTACGGCATCTTTTGGTACTACTTCATCAACCGTGAAATGCGTGACTACGGTCGCGCAAAGGGCACCGACGAGTGTGGTGAAAAACCGTTCAATTCGTTGCTTGCATTTACGGTTGGCGCGTTCATCATTGTCCCCTGGTTCCTGACTCTCTTCCGCACCTTTAAGCGCGTCAATGCGGCGAACCGAATTTCTGGAGCCGGCGCACAGTTTGACGCCGGCTTGGGACTCCTCCTCTGGCTGTTCATCTCACCAATTGCGATCTACATCATGCAGATGAACCTCAACAAGGTCTGGGAGAAGGATTCAGCCTCCATTGAGGCTGGTACAGCAGCTGCTTCCTTGCCCGAGGTTCAAGCGGCAACTACCCCAGCACCGCCAGCACCACAAGCACCGCCAGCAGACCAAGCGTAGGCAGCTACGGCCACTTGAAGCTCCACCGTTTGTTGCCAATCGAAGGCAGCAAACGGGCGGAGCCAGCGGTGCCGGTGGCTGTATCTACCTACACTCAGCCAGAGAATGGCGGTTGACCACGCACTGAACATCATCTTCGGGCTCGTAATGGTGCTCGGTTGGATCGTGCTCGTAGGACTATTGATCTTCTTCCTGCGACGCGCTCCGAAGGACGGCCCAGACGCTGGCCCAAACGCCAAACCGATCGATAGCGAAGACAGCTAGCGGCGAAGTCCGGCGGCATCAAGCAGCCGCTCAAGATCTTCAATTCGGTCCTGCCCCCAGAGAAGCTGCTCGCGAAAGCGAAAGACCGGCACTCGAGCCTCAATCAGTGGATCACTAATCGCCTGCTGGCAAGCATGCCAATCAAGTCCGGCGGCAATACAGATCGGCCGCAGCCCCTCGTCGGTTGACACATCAACACCCTCGGCCCAGATAGCTCGACTAACTGCCAGAACAAACTGCTTTTCAAGCTGCTGATCAACAGCGAGTTCGCTGACCCGCAAACAGCGGACGGCCCCATCACCGATTGGATCAAAGACTGGACCGAACGGCATCCCCAGCCGGTTCGCCTCTCGCTTTGTGTCAAACATCGTGTGGATCCGCTTCTGACTTGGGACCGACTGGCCACGCATCGCCATTGGCATAACCCCTCGGAAGCGGATATCAACTTCGTAATTCTCAGGCAACTGAAATGCGCGAGGTGCAGCCAAGTACGAATAGGGGCTGCGGAAGGAGAAGAAGAACTCAATCGTCTCGCTGCTCATCAGCGCTCCTCCCAACCGAGCCGGTCAAGCCATTCACCAATCTGTGCGACACGTTCATGAGCAAAGAACCAACGCCCAGTCACCCAGGCCGCAGGTGTCTCGTACATTCGCAACCTTGCCATCCGCTGCTCGTTGGAAGCCAAGCCGTCGCCAGCAGCTGGCGGTGAGCCACCGAGCTTCTCTCTCCAGAGCCGCTCAAATCGCTCGCGATCCGGTTGCTGACCGTCGGTCAGCCAGAGCAGACGAACGGCCTCGACTGTGAAGTCAGTCAACGCGGCTGACTGAGGCGCGTCCGCCACCCACTGGGCCAGCCACGCCGTCGCCTCAGGATCAATCGGCGTTCGCCGCACAAGTTCCGTTCCACCGCGCGCAAACAGTCGCACGGCATCATCAATCGCGTAGCTGCGTTTGCGGTCAACTGCCGGATCATCAGGAATCCCCCGATTGACAACTGGTCGAGCTATTAGGTCAACATCACGCTGGTTGACCAATTCGGCGAGTGTGATCAGCGCGTAAGCGCTTGATGCGTCATCAAAGGCGAAGAACAGCTCAACCGATCCGCGCTGTCCCCGCGCTCGCTTTGCTCTGGCGGCAAGGCGCATCGGCGCATCAACCTCAGAGAGCCTGATGATCAGACTTGGAGCGAGGTTCTTCTCGATTCGGTTCTTGAATCCCGACACAGCCACCAGATTACGCCTCAGCGGCCGTGAAGTGGCTGATCCAAAATCAGCAACCGACGCTTCTCAGCGATTGTTAGCGACTGCGCGCTCGGCGCGCATCACCTGCCACGGCCCATACTTGCCGATCAGGGTCGTTCGAAACTGCCTTGGGATTGCCGAGCGGGGGCCGGCCTTTGCGACCGGTGCAGCAATCAGGATCGTGGGCAGCTTGGTGCTTGTGAACCAGTCGACGCGCCAGATTGTGCGGACCCCTGTGATCGGAACATCCAACTGCCACGCGAGTGCACTTACGCGCGACCAGTTCATGACGACCGGCTTGCCAACCGCCAGCACTTGGTCTCGCCCTCCGGCAAGCGCGATAGCTCCCTTCATCTGATCAGCAGCCTTGGAATAGGTCGTGAAGCGATCAACAGACCGTGACAGCGACACAAGCCCGAACATGGCCGAAAATGCGAGGCCGAAAACCACGATTCCCGCTGCTAGGCGCTTGGCAGTGACGCTAGTCAGCAACCCAATGCTCTCGGTCAGCCCCCAAGCCCCAAGCACTCCGGCGAGCGCTTCAGCTGGTGCCAGATAGCGGCTGTTGCCTGAAGAGAGCGAGAGCAGCGTCATCACCGTGACAAGCAGGACCCATGCCAGCGCCGTTCCGCCCAGCAGCAGAACGACGCGGTTCCGCTGCCTTACCGCGAGCACCGCAGCAAGGATCACGCCAATGCCGATGATCGGGACAACACCGGTCAGCGCTTGCCGCAGAACATCATCGCCACCGAGTACGATCTGACCAAGTTCGCTTCCACCGAGAGGCCGCCCCGACCCAACCCAACCAAGGGTCATCCAGATCGCTGGCGCCGCGAGCGTAATCAGCACGGCCCGCCAGGCTGAAAGCTTCTTTCCCCTGACTGCCCAAATGGCTATTACGAGTACAAACGGCCATACCTCCGGCCTGATCAGCCCGATTAGGACCATTACAAGCATTGCGCGCTGCGTTCGCTTGAGGATTAGCTCAGCTGCCGCAGTCAGCGTCAGCAGGATGATCAACGGCTCCGTGTAACCGTTTACGGCCGAATCGGCCGCAAGCGGAATCATCAGGGTGGAAACTGCCGAGAGCAGCGCGCAGTAGCGGCCACCGAGCAGCGAACCGAGCCTCCAGCCTGCGAAAGGCATCAAGAGGAAAGCCGCGCGGGCGAGTGTCAGCCAAACAAACGGCGCGAGGTCGCCAAATGATGCGAACGGCGCCATCACCAGCATTGGCAGCGGCTTGATCGTCGAGCCAGTTGTCGTGTTGAGACTTAGGTGGCCTATCTCGCGCGCCCAAATCATCCATGTCCAGGCGTCGTAGCCGAGACCGGGCATTGCTACCGCCGAGATCGCAGCGATACCAAGTGCCGCAGCGATCAGCAGCAGAAGATTGCGGGCTGAAGGCCCATTCGGCTCAACGTCGCTTCGCTGTAGTTCGCTCGGCACTGCGGCGAAGCTTGACAGGCATCAGGGCAGCTGGTGGACATCGGTCCAGCGATACGCTGGTAACAAGGGAAGGCTTGGCGATGGCTGACGATCTAATAATCGATAATCGCGTGTCAATTCCACGCAGTGAACTTGCATGGCGTTTTTCGCGCTCGTCCGGGCCAGGCGGACAGGGTGTTAACACAACCGATTCACGCGTTGAGCTGAGCTTCGACCTGATCGGCTCGCAGGCAATTGCTCCCTATCTAAAGGAGCGCGCGATTGAACGGCTCGGATCGCGACTAGTTGATGGAAGGCTGACTGTCTCAGCCTCAGAGCAGCGCTCGCAGCTCCAAAACCGCCAGTCAGCCGAGCAGAAACTCACCGAGGTGCTTGCGGCCGCCTTCGCACCGCCACCGGCGAAGCGCCGTAAGACACGCCCAAGCCGCTCATCGGTTGAGAAGCGAATCAGCGCCAAGAAGCGCCGTGGAGCCACGAAACGATCGCGGCGGCAAACAGAGGACTGACCACACCAGCTTGAGGGCGATTCGCGAGGGCTCGTACCGGCTCGCATACCGCTATGTGAACTACAAGGGACTCGACGTTGATGATGGGGGACTTCCGGTCCGGATCGAGCGCTCCGGGGTAGTGCGTGCCAACGCCGTGGCCTTGACTTGGTAGCACGTAGTTTCTACCCTGCTCTGTTGTGGGTGTTCCAGCCACCGGATCGCTCAGGAAGACGAACAACCAAACCACGGAGGAACCGTTCCAATGAGTCACCTTTACCGAATGTCCGTCCGTCGAGCCGCCGCCCTCGCAGGCGCAGTCGCGATCTCAGCATCACTCACCACTGCCGCCGTCGGCGCATCCTCTGCTGAAGCTGCCACCTTCCCCTCAATCACCGCCGGCCTCTTCGGCACGTCGTGCGCGATCAAGACCAACGACACCGCCACCTGCTGGGGCTACAACTACTACGGTCAGGCGACCGTGCCATCAGAGTTCGGCACGGTCAAACAGATCACCGCCGGTATCAATCACACATGCGCGATCAAGACCGACGACACCGTCACCTGCTGGGGCAGGAGCGACTCCGGTCAGACAACCGTGCCAACCGACCTCGGAACGGTCAAACAGATCACCGCTGGTGGCATCCACACGTGCGCGGTCAAGACCGACGACACAGCCACCTGCTGGGGCAGGAACGGCGACGGGCAGGCAAGCGTGCCAACCGACCTCGGCACGGTCAAACAAATCACCGCCGGCAATTATCACACGTGCGCGATCAAGACCAACGACACAGCCGCCTGCTGGGGCTACGACGGCAACGGTCGGACAACCGTGCCAACCGACCTCGGAACTGTCAGACAGATCACCGCCGGTATGAATCACACATGCGCGATCAAGACCAACGACACTGCCACCTGCTGGGGCTACAACAGCGACGGTCAAACGAGCGTGCCACCAGAGTTCGGCACGGTCAAACAGATCACCGCCGGCCTCTACCACACGTGCGCGATCAAGACCAACGACACAGCAACCTGCTGGGGCAGCAACAGCGAGGGTCAGACGAGCGTGCCAACCGACCTCGGAACCGTCAAACAGATCACCGCCGGGGGCGGCCACACGTGCGCGATCAAGACCAACGGCATAGCCGCCTGCTGGGGCAGCAACAGCTACGGTCAGACGAGCGTGCCCGCGGGTGCTTTCCCGAGCCTTTCAGGCGCCCTGGTCGACTCCGGTGACCCGAGTGGCCTGGACTTCGGAGATGTGACCGGCGGTCAGCGCAGTGCCGTGTTGAAATCGTTCATCACCAGCTCGCCGTCCCTGCCGGGCGTTGCCCTGACGATCGGCACGGTGACCCTCACGGGAAGCGGTGGCGCAGCGTTCAAGCTCCTCTCGCAATCCTGCACCAATGGTCAGGCCGTAACTGACGGTGCAAGCTGCCCGCTGCGAGTCTGGTTCAGCCCGAAGGTCTGGCAGCGCGGCGACCTCTCAGCCCAAGTCACGGTCACAGACGACTCGACCCTTGGCACCCACACGATTCCCCTTAGCGGCACCGCGCTCGCACCCTCGGCGTTCATCCTCCAGAACACAACTTCCACGCCCAACTCGGCCAAGGTGGATTTCAAGTGGGAGACCAGCGACGACTCGAGGGTCACGATCACGATCGCCCAACGCGTCACGACCACCATCAAGGTCAAGAAGGGCAAAAAGACCACCACCAAAAAAGTCACGACCATCAAGCAACTGCCGGTCACGACCATCCCGAAAGCAACAGCCGGCCCCGGCACCTACAGCTGGAACCGAAAGCTCGCAGGCAAAACCGCAGCCAAAGGCACCTGGGCGTGGATCCTCACAGCCAAAAGCGCCCGCGGCACGCTCACCAAAACCGCCACCGTCACACTCGGCTAAGCGAAAGAAAAACGAAAGGGCCCCGAGGCTGTGCGCCGCGGAGGCCCTGAAAATCGGGGCGCCGGGATTTGAACCCGGGACCTCACCGTCCCGAACGGTGCGCGCTACCAGGCTGCGCTACGCCCCGATGTTGGCGAAACAAGCCTCCCGCACATCCTACGCAAGCGACTAGGAACCGACACTCCGACCAGTTGCTTAGCCAGCAACAGCCTTGTAATAACGGACTGCAAGCCCAGTAAGGAGCGTGTTGAAAAGTGCCTCAACCGGTTCGCCTTGCTGGCGAGCGTAGTGTTCGAGACCAGCGGACTCAATCGCGGCAGCCTCGGTGATCACGTCGTCAACGAGTTCAGGATGCTGATCACAGAAGTAGGCGCCAATTGAGTAGAGGCGCGTATCCATCAACGAGGAGAGGAAATCCTCGCTAGTCCCTGAACTGCTTCCCTCGGCAACCATTGCTACGGGAGCGTACCGACCGGGCTAGGCTTGCGCACATGCCGACAGAGATCGACGAAATAATCAACTTCTGCGACACGCTGCTCGACGCGGCAGCGTTCGACGACTGGTCACCAAATGGTTTGCAGTTGCCGGGTCGCACGGAGACGGACACGATCGTCACCGGCGTGACAGCCCGGCTTGAACTTTTTGAGGCTGCTGCGGATCTTGGCGCCGGTCTTGTGATCACCCACCATGGGATCCTTCACGGCGCAGGCGGAAGGATTGACCGCCTCCAGGCGGCACGATTGAAGGCGCTTCTGACCAATGACCTTGCGCTGGCCCAGTACCACCTTCCGCTTGACGCTCATCCGGAAATCGGCAACAACGCGCTACTCGCCAAGGGACTTGGCGCCGAAGTCACTGGCCGCTGCTGTGCCGTTAAGGGTCGGGAGATTGGCGTTGTAGCTGCCTTCGCCGGCGGAATCGAAGCTAATGAGCTTGTCGCGCGGGTCGAGGCACTCTGCGGCAGGCCCCCACTTGCGCTGCTCAACTGCAGCTCGCCGATCAAACGCCTGGGGATCGTAAGCGGTGCGGCTGCGAGCTCCGTGCCAGCGATCGCCGAACTTGGTCTTGACGGACTTCTGACGGGAGAGCCCTCGGAGCATGCTGTTCCGCTCGCGGCCGAAGCCGGCATCGATCTGATCTGCGCCGGCCATCACGCCACTGAGACCTTTGGGATCAAGCGGCTTGGCGAACTGATCGCCGAACGCTACGGACTGACCCACCAGTTCGTAAATATCGATAACCCAGTCTGAGCCCGACTAAAAGTCGCTAGTTGCGACGATTTAGCCAACCTTTTCTTGTGCGAATTATCATCAGTCGATAGGAGGGTTCTACAGCAGCCGACTAACGGAGGTAACCAATGCCACACCATGTGACGCCAACCGAACTTGGACGACTCGTCGGAATGGAGCGGGGCGAAGTCCTCAGTACCTGTCGCAAGATGTCAATCCCCGTCCTGCATGGACGGATTGACAAAACGCTGTTCATGCTCAACCTGCGAGATGTGGAGCGCTCAGAGTTGGCATCTAAACCGCCTTTGTGAGCAGCGCAGCGACACATTCCTGACGCCCTTATCGCTCGTCGCGCTCTACACTCCGAGGACTGCAGTTTAAACCTTGGGAGAGGAGATTCATGGAGGCCACAGGCGCAGGTTCAGCAGTGACGACCGGTTCAAAGACGATGGCCGACATGCTTGGCCTCGCAGTTGAACGTAACCCGGAGATGATCGCCGTCAAGTACAAGCAGGACGGCAGTTGGCATGACGTGACACTTGCTGAGGTTGGCGTGATCGCCAATGAGATCAGCAAGGGATTGATTGCGCTAGGCATTGAGGCTGGCGAACGTGTCTGCATCCTCTCCTCAACACGCCCCGAGTGGACCTATTCCGACTTCGCGATCACAACAGCTGGATGCGTTGTCGTTCCGATCTACCCGACAAACGCTCCGGAAGAGTGCGAGTGGGTAGTCGGCAACTCAGAAGCAGTAGCGATTATCTGCGAAGACGCTGAACAGATCGCCAAGATCACAGAGGTTCGTGAGCGGCTACCAAAACTTGAGCACATCATCGTGATCAACCCTGCTGGCGATACCGCCGACGCGATCAGCATTGATGATCTCCGATCGAGCGGTGCGAGTGTTGACGACGCAACGCTCAAGGCACGGACCGACGCAGTCACACCAGACGATCCGTTCACCTTCATTTACACCTCCGGCACGACAGGGCCACCTAAGGGCTGCGTGCTCACGCACGGCAACTACCGAAGCGTGCTTTCAATGTGTGCGTCACTCGATGTGCTCGCTGGCGGCGAGACGACTTACCTGTACCTGCCGCTTGCGCACTCGTTTGCTCTGCTGATTCAGCTGATCTCCTTCGATGTCGGCGGCACGATCGCCTACTTTGGCGGCGACACAAAGGCGATTATCGGCGAGCTTTCAGAGGTTAAACCGACCTACTTCCCAAGCGTTCCGCGTGTCTTCGAGAAGATCTACACGATGGTCACGGCTAACGCCGAGGACCCTGAGCTGCTCAAGAAGGCGGTAGCAGTTGGCGCCAAGGTACGCGACCTGCAGGTAGCGGGACAAGAGATCCCGGCCGAGCTGGCCGAGCCATTTGCCCAAGCTGAGGAGCGGCTGTTCAAGAATGTCCGTGCAGCCTTCGGCGGCAATGTTCGCCAGGCCGTTACTGGTGCTGCGCCGATCGCACAGGAGATCCTCGAGTTCTTCTGGGCCTGCGGAGTTCCAGTACTTGAGGGCTACGGAATGACCGAAACGGCGACGATCGCCACCTATTCCTCAATTGAGCACCACAAGTTCGGGACAGTTGGCCGCGCTCTTCCCGGCGTTGAACTGAAAATTGCCGCTGAGGACGACGAGATCCTGATCAAGGGTGGCAACATCTTCAACGGCTACTACAAGAACGATGACGCTTCGTTCGGCGCAGTAATCGATGGTTGGCTCCACACCGGTGATGTTGGAAGCGTTGATCAGGACGGTTACCTGAAGATCACCGGCCGCAAGAAGGACATCATCATTACGGCTGGTGGCAAGAACCTCACGCCCGCCAACATTGAGAACGACATGAAGCAGTCGCGATGGGTGTCGCAGGCAATGATGCACGGCGACAAGCGCGCCTTCCCATCAATGCTCGTAACGCTCGATGAGGAGGAGATCATTCCGTGGGCCGAGCAGAATGGCCTGCCGACCGACATCGCCTCGCTGGCAGTTGAGCCAAAGGTAATCGCCATGATTCAGGAAACGCTTGACGCGGCAAACTCAAAGTACGCGCAGGTGGAGCAGGTCAAGAAGTTCTTCATTCTCGAACATGACCTGACGCAGGAAACTGGCGAACTGACACCAACGCTCAAGGTCAAGCGAAACGTCGTCAACGAGAAGTACGCCGACCGCTTCGACGCTCTCTACGGGCCATAAAGAAAGGCATGCGGTGAAGACCGACCCGACCGACACTGGAGGCATGTTCGTCGGTCGGCGTCCGGGCACGGGACCGGTCAGATACCGGGCGCTTCCGCCGCCAGGCTCACGCGCTCGCCGCCGTTTTGACGCCTGCCTAGCAGCGCTTATTCTGCTTGCAATGGTGATCATCTCGCTGACCTTCTGGGGGCCGGTGCCACTGCTTGCGCTCTGGGTTGGGTCGCAGATCCAGTACCTAACCGACTCACCCAGCCTTGGGATTCTCTGCGCTTTCCTGCTGATTCTTGGAATCCTGCTGGGCGCGCTAATGGTTCTGAAGCGAATGGACCGCAGCTGGATTCTTGTCCGCCGCGCCGCAGGGCATGACCAGCGGGACGGGATTCTCGGAGCGGTTTTCGCAACGACCTGCGCGATTGGAGCCGTTAGCTTCTCGATCTGGCTGATCTTCTTTAGCGGCGCAGAGTTGGCGCCTGTCGGCATTCACTTCTAGATTGGTTGGTCAATGGGCCTACTCGACCGCTACCGGCGATTCAGTGAACTGACCGATTCCGAGGTAAGGGAGGGGTTCCGTGCCCGAGCCGAAGATCGTCGCGCCCGCGAACTTGAACGGGTTGAAACTCTCGACCTGACCGAAACAACGGGCGATGAGATGCCTGCCGGAGAGGTTGTCGCAGCAATTTCCTTTGCTGCCAAGCGGGCACTCAACCTCGCACCTGACCCGCTCTCAACCGAACTGCGCGATCAGCTCGCAAGCCTAAGCAATACTCCCCACCGTCAGGTTGGCGTTGGTAATGGCGCGACTGGGCTAATTGGAGCGATAGCCGCGGCGACACTAAAACCAGGCGACGAACTGGTCACGCCATGGCCCTCCTACCCGCTCTATCCGATTGCCGCAGCCGCAGCCGGTGCCGATGCCATTCCAGTAGAACACTCGACCGATCCAGCCGAGCTCGCTGAGTCGGTTAACGGCCGGCCAATGTCGCGGGTTCTGATGCTCTGTAATCCAAACGACCCAGACGGAAATCTGCTGAGCGCCGACTACCTTGCAGCCCTGCGCGAAGAGCTCAACGATCAGACTCTGCTCGTCGTCGACGAGGCACTTGTTGATTACGCTGGCCGCGACCACATGGATGCAACCGCCAAGCTCGTCTCGCAAACGAGCGGCATTGTCCTGATTCGGTCGCTATCAAAGGCATGGGGACTATCAAGCCTGCGAGTTGGCTGGCTGATCACTGGCGAGGACGGAGAGCCACTGATCACAAGGCTCGCCCCTCTGCTTGGCGTTCCTGCCCCGTCGGAGGCCGGTGCGCTAGCTGCTCTGGAGAACACCGGCAAGCATGTTGATCGCCGTGTTACGGCCGTCAGACGCGAACGCGCAAGAGTTGAGCAACAGCTGGCTGGAAGCGCCGTTGAGTTTTCAAACTCCAGCGCCAACTTCATTTGGGCGCGCCTGCCCGGCGTTAAGAGCCTGACGCTCAGCGAGCGGATGCGTGCTGCTGGGGTGAAGGTGACTGACGGCTCAGCAGTCGGTGCCGATGAACACATTCGGGCAACGATTAGCGGCAGTGAAGCGGCGACCGATCGCTTGATCGAAGCACTGCGGGACGCTTCGAGCGCCTAACCGCGCTCGTCAGCTGACTGGCGAAGCAGCGTTGAGGTCGTCTGCTCGAGAATCCGACGCCAGGCACTTGCTCGCGCCTCGTCCTCGGTGAAGTGTTTGACAACCTTGCGCACCCGCGTGGCGGAGATCTCAATACCGTGCCGCGCCGCAGTGCGCTTGAACTTCTCATAATCATCAGAGAGCTTCAGCGTGACTGACTGGAAGCCGTGGCGAGCGATGTCAAGTCGTGCAGAGAAGTTCATGACGTTCGTTGTGAACATCAGTGAATCATCGGCCGCAGGTTCTACGAGGATGATGTCAACGCCCGGATAGCGATCCTCCCACTGCCTAGCCATCTCGTGAAGACGTTGATAGGCCAGCAGCTTGAATGTCTGATACCCGATGTGTGGGAAGCCCATCTCAGAGACCCGTGGTCGACGCCCACCGCCAGCCGCTGGGCTTTCCAAGTCATTGACATACGGAACCAGCGGGTTGACGACAACAATGAATTTTGCGCCAGCCTCAACGGCGATATCGATATTCGTTGTTGAGACGATTCCACCGTCAATCAGCTCACGATCCTTGACCTCCACCGGCCGGTAGACCATTGGCAGGGCGGTAGAGGCTTGGACGGCCGTGCTGATTGGGATGTCGTCCCAGCCCTTCGAGCCAAAGACGACGCGCTCACAGGAGTCGAGGTCGGTTGCGGCGATATATAGCTCGCGGTCAACCTGACGGAAGTCGTTGCTGCGATCTGGGTCACCGAGAACCTCGCGCATGTAGCTCTCGATTCCGGCGTTGCTGTAGAGCCCCGAAGGAAGCGTCTCGGCAAGCCCAAAGACAACGTCCATTGCTGTAACGGAGCCCATATGGGTTGCGAGTTCCTTTGCCAGACCAAGCAGCTTGATTGGCATCGTTGCCGAGCCGACGAGCATCTCACGCCAGTTAGGGCGCATCAGGGTCCCGACATCGATGTCACGGAAGGGAACCGGCGCCTGACGGACGACGACGCGCATCATCTCTTCTGGCGTGACGCCATTAGCCGTCAGTGCAGCGACAAACGAGCCTGCGCTGGTCCCTACATAGACATCAAACTGGTTGACATTGCTGTTAACCGAAAGAAGATCAAGCGCACGCAAAGCTCCGATTTCGTATACGCCACCAGTGAAGCCACCACCACCGAGCACGAGCGCAGTTTTTGAGGGTCGATTACGACCCTGCGCTGGCCCGCGCCTAGCGCGCCGCTTGGTGCCTGCTTGGTCTATGTCAACGACCTTGCCCACTAGAACCAGTTTAGAGGTATGGCCCCGGCAAGTGAGAGAGATCATTACCAGCGCTGATGCCGACTGGCGCTGCAATCATTCTTCGAAGATGGGTTTACGCGCAAAAGCTCTAATCGCCGCAGTGCTCGCAGTCAGTTTTGCTGCTTCCGCACAGACGGCTAGTGCTGCAACATTGGCCCAGCGACTCGATTCTCAATTCAATGCGGCCGGCGGCAGCGGTAGCGCGATTGCCTACGACCTAACCACCCACAGGAGCCTCTGGGAGCACCATGCCGACACGCCGCGCACGCCTGGCTCCGTCGAAAAACTGCTGACAACCTCAGCTAGCCTGCTGTCGCTAGGGGCCAATCACCGTTTTATCACCAGCGCAGTGACGACGAAGCCGATTGACCGGCGTGGAATCCTGCATGGCAACCTGTTCATTGTTGGAGGCGGCGACCCAACCGTCGGCGCGCAGCGGATAACCGACCTTGCGAAGGCGGCGCGCCGTGCAGGGCTGAAGCGAGTCACCGGGTTCGTGCTTGGCGACGACGGCTTCTTTGACGCGATTCGGGGAGTCCCGGCTCAGGGACCAGGTGTTGACCCGTACCTTGAGGGCTCACTCGGTGCCCTTGTCTATGACCGGTACGCCTCAGCGACTACCGCGGCGATTCACTTCACTGAATCACTGCGACGCGCCGGTGTGGCAGTCCCCGGCGGCCACACCCGGGCCGGGAGCGCGCCGCGATCACTGCCACGCCTAGCCCGTGTCGGCTCCCCTCCGATCTCGGCGCTGATCGCACACACGCTCACCCATTCAGACAGCTACATGGCAGAGATGCTGATGAAGGGGATCGGCGCTGAACGGGGTGGGCGCGGCTCAACGGCAGCCGGCCTAGTCGTCGCTCGAGCAAGACTCGCAAAGCTTGATGTTCATTCGCAGATGGTTGATGGATCCGGACTCTCGTACGCCAACTCAATCACGCCACGGAACCTGATTCATTTACTGCGAGGAGTCTCAAACAGGCCGGAATTTGTCTCCTCGCTCGCTATCGCTGGGCGCAGCGGCACTCTCGAGAACCGAATGCGATCTGGCCCTGCCGCAGGTCGCTGCCGTGCCAAGACCGGGACCCTAACCCGGATAAGTGTGCTGGCCGGCTATTGCCCCGCAGCTAACGGTGAAATGGTTGCTTTTGCGCTGATGATGAGCGGCGTTGATATATCGAATGCGCGCTACCACCAGGATCAGGTCGCGACGATAATCGCCGGCTGGCACCGGCCCTAGCTCGGCAACAATTAGCCAGCCAGCAATTTGTTGAGGCCATCTTCGTCGAGGACTGTGACTTCCAACCGCTCCGCCTTCTCCAGTTTCGAACCAGCGGCCTCACCGGCAATCAGGTAGTCGGTTTTCTTCGAGACCGACGAGCTGACCCGGCCACCGGCAGCGAGGATCATCTCCGTAGCCTGTTCGCGCGTCAGAGTCGGAAGTGACCCGGTTAGTACGAAGCTCTTATCGGCGAGATGTCCCTCGCCTGCGGCTGGGCCATCCTCCTCAAGCCGTATTCCAGCCGCGCGTAATCCGCGAATCAACTCGACAAATTCTGGCTCTCGGACAGTCTCCGCAACAAGTTCAGCCTGAATCGGACCGATTCCCTGTACCGCCTCAATCTGTTCAGGGTCGGCCTCCATTAGAGCTTCGATAGTTCGGAAGTGCTGAGCCAGATTTCTGGCATTAACCTCACCGATGCGCTCAATTCCGAGTCCATAGAGGACCTTTGCGAACGGGCGCTCGCGTGAGGCTGCAAGCGACTCCTTAAGGGCCTCGACACTCCGCTCACCCCACCCTTCGCGCTCCTCAAGCAGCGACCAATCAAGTGAATAAAGGTCTGCCGGAGTAACGGCCAGACCAGCTTCCATCAGCTCCTCAAGACGCTTGTCGCCAAGCCCTTCAATATCCATCGCACCGCGCTTAACAAAATGCCTCAAGGCCTGCCACTGCTGACCAGGACAGCCCTGTTTGTTCGGGCAGATAGTCCAAACGGAGTTGGCTACCTTGACGGTCGCGGCACCGCAGGATGGACACTCCGCCGGTACATGCGGTGGATCTGAGCGATCAGTTCGTTGACTCTCATGCGGGGCCGGCGAGATCACCTGCGGAATTACGTCACCGGCGCGGAGGATGATCACCTGATCACCGGGCCGGACATCCTTGCGGGCTAGATCCTCCTCGTTGTGGAGCGTTGTGAAGGAGACCGTCACACCGCCAATCTGGACGGGCTCAAGCTCTGCAAACGGGACGATGTGACCGGTTCTACCCACATTCCAATGCACGGCCCGTAGGAGCGTCTTGGCCGTGGTTGGCGGAAACTTCCACGCGATTGCCCAGCGTGGCTCCCTGCCAACAGTGCCGAGCCGGCGCTGAAGCTCAAAGTCATCAACCTTGATAACAACCCCATCAATTTCGTAGGGCAGGCTCTCGCGGCGCTCAAGCCAGCCATCGCAGGCTTTGATGACCGCGTCAGCACCAGTTACGGCTGCGATGTCTGGATTGACAGGGAACCCCCAATCGGCAAGCCGCTTGAGGCTATCTCGGTGCCCCGTGAACTGATCCCCTTCAAGCTCACCAACTCCGTAACACCAGATCGCCAGTGGGCGCTCGGCAGCAATGGCTGGATCAAGCTGACGCAGCGACCCGGCCGCTGAATTCCTCGGATTCATAAATGTTGATTCACCGGCAGCTGCCCGACGCTCATTCAACTCTCTGAAGTCGGCGATCGGCAGGTAGACCTCTCCACGGACCTCAAGCACTCGTGGCGCTGATTCAATCCGCTTTGGAATCGAGCTGATCGTCTGCAGGTTCTGCGTAATGTCTTCACCGACTGTTCCGTCGCCACGCGTCGCACCGGTCACGAACACGCCGTCCTCGTAGCGAAGTGAGACTGCCAGTCCGTCAATCTTTGGCTCGACGACAAAGTTGAAGTCGTCAATTGCTATCGATTCACGCTCAAGATGCGAGCGCATCCGCTCAACCCAGGCGCGGAACTCTTCGCCGCCACGGGCGTTACCAAGCGAAAGCATCGGGATCGCGTGTTGAACCGGCTCAAACCGCTCCAGTCGGCGCGAACCAACGCGCTGGGTCGGCGAGTCAAGCGTGACAAGTTCGGGATACGCAGCCTCAAGGTCGCGAAGCTCGTTAAGCAGCGCGTCGTACTGATCATCACCGACCGTTGGATCATCATGGTCGTAGTAACTGCGGTTATGGCCTTCAATCTGTTCCCTGAGCGCTATCGCCCGGGCTGCGGCCTCACTACTGCTTTCGGTCACGCTGTCTCCAGCGGGGAGATCTCCGATCCCAACCCTGCGGCCGCAAGCTCCTCGATGCCGGTGTGGGCAGTCAGGTCGAAGTGCAGTGGTGTAACGGCGATGTAGCCGTCATCAACTGCAGCGAGGTCGGTTCCCTCCTCACGCTCATGAGTTGGCTCCTGAGCGTAGATCCTGATTGTTCGCGAGCCATCGTCACCAGCTGGACCCTCATCAATCAGGTCTTCCTTGTAGATCCGCCTGCCGAGCTTCGTCACTTGAACGCCCTTTGGTGGCCGTGCTGGAGCATTGATATTGATCAGCGTCGCGGGTTGGAGAGGCACGCGGTCCCAATCAGCTACCAACCCAGCAGTGAACTCTGCGACCGCCTTGAAGGCCTCGCCACCAGCATGGGACATTGGGTCGTAAAGCCCGCCTGCCGACTGCTGGGAAACGGAAACCCCGCCGCGACCGAGCAGAATCCCCTCAAGCGCAGCCGCGACTGTTCCCGAATAGGTGATGTCATCGCCAAGGTTAAGACCGTGGTTGATACCGCTGACGACAATGTCGGCGCTGAATCCATCAACTAGGCCATGCGTTGCCAGCCGGACACAGTCCACCGGCGTGCCGTCGCAGGCAAAGCCGTGAGTTCCGTCCTCAAACTCGACCCGCTTGACCTTCAACGGTCTACGCGTCGTTATTGCCCTCGCCGTGGCTGACCGGTTGCCGTCCGGCGCTATAACCGTCAACTCAATTCCCGGGATCAACAACAGCGCCTTACGGAGGGTTTGTAGCCCGGTTGCCGCAATACCGTCGTCATTGGTTAGGAGGACACGCACGAGCACCCATCCTAGTCGCGGGCTCGGTGACTCAACGAGAGATCTGGACTGATCTCACCCCACCCGCGCCCCAACTGACTCAACGCCTGATCGAGATGCTCAACGCCAAGCTGTTCAACTGCAGCAACGACAATTCCTCCGCATGCCCGAGCATCTGATTCAGCCTCGTGATGATTAAGTTCGATGCCGAGCCGCTCCGAGATTATTGGCAGCGAAACACTCGGCATATCTGGCCATGTTGCACGGGCGAGACTGACCGAGCATGTATAGCGAACCGGCTCCTCGAGCGGAAAATTAATCTGCGCGAGCGAGCCACGGATAACGCCCATATCGAAGGCCGCGTTGTGGGCTACGAGCGGGACACCGTCATACCTAGCCTGGAGGTCATTCCAAACCTGCTCAAAGCTCGGAGCATCGGCAACATCACCATGGGAGATCCCATGGATCCGCGTATTGAACGGATTCCATTCACTTGAATCGAGCTGTGGGTTGATCAGCGTTGCCCGACTCTCAATCAGCTGACCCGCCGAATAGAGCGCCACTCCTACGGCGCAAGCTGACTCACGGAAGTTGGCAGCAGTCTCGAAGTCGATTGCGAGAAAGGCGTCGTCTCCCCAGTCCATTTTCACAGGCTACGGGTGACGGTGGCTAGCACCGCCAAAGCTCAGTCGAGCACTGAGTTGCCGTAGCCGACGCCGATCAGCGTCAACCCATGTACCGGCGCCGTTCGGCCAGCCTCAGCGCGAGGTCTCCCGGAGAGCAGCTGGGCGAACTCCTCCGGTGATTTACCAGCGGTAGCGAAGTCGAGCATTGTTCCGACAAGAATTCGAATCATCTGATGAAGGAAGGCATCGGCCTCAATCATGAAGTCACCACGGCTGCCAGTCCAGTGCCATTCAGAGTGGGTCACTCTGCGCTTAAAGTGAACATGGCGCCCATTCGTTGGCGTGAACGCGGTCATGTCCGGGCGCCCAACGAGTTGTTCAGCGTATGCGGTTAGCAGTTGACGATCGAATGTTCGTGGCCACCAGAGTTCGGACTTGCGGCCTTCGACCGGTCGGATCTGAGAAGTCTCAAGCCGATAGCGGTAGGCACGGCTTGTCGCATCGTTGCGAGCGTCAAAGCCCGCTGGCATCGAATCACTTGCCGTTACAGCCATGTCAGCCGGCAGCAGGGCATTTATGGCGCGAGGGTTCGCAGGCTCACCCTGGTGACTTACTACCTGGGCGACAGCATGAACACCGGCATCGGTGCGGCCGGCGACCGTGAGTGGTGTCGGCTCGCGTCTAACTGTCTCTAGTGCGCGCCTCAGCTCGCCTTCGACCGATCGCAGTCCAGGCTGGCGCGCCCAGCCAACAAAGCCCGTCCCCTCATAAGCAACCGTCAGCCGTGCTGCCGGCCCAGCTGGCCGACCAGCGGCCACAGGACTCAGACGAACTCGAGCAGGACCATTTCGGTCGAATCCGACCGACGCGGCCCAAGCTTCATGATGCGTGTGTAACCGCCGGGACGCTCGGCATAACGCGGAGCGATCTCTTCGAAGAGCTTGTAGACGGCAAAGCGATCTTGACCGAGTGCGCTAAGTGCCTGACGGCGAGCGTGAAGGTCACCCTTACGCGCCAAAGTCACAAGCTTCTCAATCTCGGGCTTTACTGCCTTAGCCTTCGCCTCAGAGGTCTTGATCCGCTCGTGATCGATCATCTCTTTGCAGAGATTCCTCAGTAGCGCCTTGCGATGCGAGGCTGTCTTCTGATGGCGCATCGCGTCGCTGCTCCGCTACTCAGTCGTCTCTAAGGCTCAGGCCACGAGCGGCGAGGGTCTCAATGACCTCGTCAATCGACTTGCCGCCGAAGTTAGGGATCGCACCAAGTTCGCTCTCGGACTTGCCAACGAGCTCACCGACAGTTTGAACGCCGGCACGCTTGAGGCAGTTGTAGGAGCGGACGCCAAGCTCAAGCTCCTCAATCAGGATGTCATCCATCCCATTTGCGGTGCGTGGAGCAGTTGCCGTCGCAGCCGGAACCGCAGCAGCAGCGGCATCAGCAGTTACCTGACCGAGAACACCAGCGGTCATTGCCTCACGGAGCTCAGCAACGCGCTCGATGTCAGTGAAGATCGCAAGCTGCTCAATCAGGATCTCGGCTGCTTCACGCAATGCCGCAGTTGGCTCAATTGAACCATCGGTCTCGATGTCGAGCATCAGACGGTCATAGTCGGTGCGCTGACCGATACGGGCCTGCTCAACCTCGTAGGCGACGCGCCTTACAGGCGAGAAGATTGAGTCAATTGGAATTACGCCAATTGGCTGATCCTCAGAAGCATTCTCATCTGCCGGACGGTAGCCACGGCCGCTTCCGATCGTCAGGTAAATCTCCAACTTGGCCTTGCTCTCAATCGTTGCGATATGAGCGTTCGGGTTGAGGATTTCGACGCCTGTTGGCAGGTCGATGTCCTTCGCCTTAATAACGCCTGGGCCGGTAACGACCAACGGTGCTTCAACCTCATTTGAGTCAGCCATACGGCAGACGAGACCCTTGAGGTTGAGGATGATGTCGGTGACATCCTCCTTGACGCCATTCACGGTTGAGAACTCATGCTGCACGCCCTCAATACGCACGCTGGTTACGGCTGCGCCGGCCAGAGAGCTGAGTAGAACTCGCCGAAGCGAGTTGCCGAACGTGTAGCCGAAACCACGGTCAAGCGGTTCGATCGTGAACGAGCCACGGTTGTTGTCTACGGTTTCACTGCTGATCCGGGGGATCTGGAAGTCGAGCATCGGGATCCTGTTGTCGTTGGTTCGTTGATGGTCGCCCGCGGGCGACCAGTGCTCACCGGCCCTAACGGGCGCGGCTGATTGCTACTTCGAGTACAGCTCGACGATCAGCTGCTCCTCCACCGGTGCGGATATCTCAACCCGCTCGGGGAGTCGCAGCACCTTCGCCGCAAGTGCGTCATGGTCTGCCTGCAACCAGGCTGGAACCTGGCCGGTCAATTCGGTTGCGTCCTGAATCACCTGCGCCGCTGAGGAACCAGCGGAAGCAGCGATCACGTCGCCCGGCTTGACCTGGAAAGATGGGATGTCTACGCGCTTGCCGTTGATTGTCCAGTGTCCGTGACGGACGAGCTGGCGGGCCTGACGACGCGAAGCCGCGAAGCCGAGACGCACGAGCACGCTGTCAAAGCGGCATTCGAGCAGGCGCAGGAGATTCTCGCCCGTGATTCCGTTCTGGCGGCTTGCCTTTTCGTAGTAAACGCGGAACTGACGCTCAAGTACACCGTAGTAACGGCGTGCCTTCTGCTTCTCGCGCAGCTGAACGCGGTACTCGCTCTGCTTCTGGCGACCACGGCCGTGATCACCTGGCGGATAGTTGCGACGATCGATTGCGCACTTGGCAGTCAGACAGCGTTCTCCCTTGAGGAAAAGCTTCTGGCCTTCGCGGCGGCACTGCTTGCATGCGGGTGCGTGATTGACAGCCATTGTTAGACCCTCCGCCGCTTGCGTGGACGGCAGCCGTTATGGGCCTGAGGGGTTACATCCCTGACACTTGTTACTTCGAGTCCAGCAGCCTGAAGCGAACGGATTGCTGTTTCGCGACCTGAGCCTGAACCCTTAACGAAGACTTCGACCTTCTGGAGGCCGTGCTCAACACCCTTACGGGCGGCGGCGTCAGCCGTTACCTGTGCAGCGAATGGTGTGCTCTTGCGCGAGCCCTTGAATCCTGCTCCACCGGCAGATTCCCATGCGATCACATTGCCGTCGCGGTCTGTAAGCGAGACAATCGTGTTGTTGAATGAAGTTTTGATGTGAGCCTGGCCCACTGGAATGTTCTTGCGGACCTTACGGCGGCCGCGAGCTGGTCGCTTAGTTGCACCCATCAGGTCTTGCCTGCCTTCTTCTTACCGGCAACCTGGAGGCGCTTAGGGCCCTTCCGCGTGCGGGCATTAGTTTTTGTCTTCTGTCCTCTAACCGGAAGTCCACGACGATGACGGAGTCCTCGGTAGCAGCCAATCTCCATAAGTCGCTTGATGTTCTGTGAGCGTTCGCGACGGAGATCACCTTCAACGATCTCCTGATCAACGAGATCACGCAGCTTGCCGGCCTCTTCGTCGGTCAGGTCACGGATGTAAGTGTCTGGTGAAACACCAGCCTTCTCACAGAGCTGACCGGCAGTGGTACGGCCGATCCCGAAGATGTAGGTAAGGCCGATTTCGGCACGCTTGTTAAGCGGAAGGTTTACGCCTGCGATACGTGCCACGTTAACCCTGACGCTGCTTGTGACGGGGGTTTGAGCAAATCACGAGTACGCGACGACGGCGTCGGATGACCTTGCACTTCTCACACATTGGTTTTACCGACGGTCGGACCTTCATGTTTCAATCTCTCGCTGTTGGCGGGCAGAGTCCGCAGGAGCGCTACCCCTTGTGCAGCCGAGCTTGGCGCACACAGGACAGCACCGCACTGCGGCGCGACGCTTGACACTACCAAAAGTCCGCGGCCGGGAGCCTGCGGGGCAACAAGCGCTCATCAAGAACCGTCCAAATCGCCGGATTCCTTGGATTCATGCCATGGCGTAAGAATCCTCGGACCGGCTGCGGTTACTGCCACAGTGAACTCAAAGTGTGCGGCCAACGACCGATCAGCGGTATAGACCGACCAGCCATCGTCGTCAAGCGTTACATCCGGCCCACCGATCGCAACCATCGGTTCAATTGCGATTACGGTGCCCTCCTCGAGCACAATCCCAGTCCCAGCCTCACCCTGATTTGCCACCTCTGGCGGTTCGTGCATCTCACGGCCAACGCCGTGTCCGACCAACGAGTGCACGACGCTCATTCCATCGGCCTCAACACGCGATTGGATCGCATTTGAAACGTCGCCGATTCGGGCGCCAGGCTTCGCTTCAGCTGCGCCAGCCTTAAGTGCTGCCTCAGTTGTAACCAGAAGCGCCTGCGCTTCGTCGCTGATCGCTCCGACAGGGAAGGTGCGGGCAGCATCTGCAACCCAACCGTCGAGTGTCACACCAACATCAACGGAAATGATGTCGCCGCGCCGCAGCACGGTAGGGCCAGGAATGCCGTGCACGATCATCGAGTTTGGCGATGCGCAGATCGTCGCCGGGAAGCCCCGGTAACCCTTGAAAGTCGGAATCGCGCCCTGTGAACGAATGAACTTCTCCGCTGCTTCATCGAGCTCGGCGGTCGTAACACCCGGGCGGACCTTCTTGCTAATCATCTCGAGTGTCCTGACGAGGATCGCTCCAGCTGCAGCCATCTTGTCGACCTCAGCCTCGGTCTTGCGGATGATCAAACGGAATCCTCAAGCCGAAGCGTGGCGAGCGCAGCGCGAATATGGTCGTGAACCTCGGTCTGGGTGCGGCTGCCATCAAAGCGTTTGAGCATGCCGCGATCCTCGTAATAGGCGGCAAGCGGCTCAGTCTGCTCGTGGTAGACAGCTAACCGCCGCCGAATCACTTCAGGAACATCATCGTCACGCTGAATCAGACGTGAGCCATCCTGATCGCAGATCCCTTCATGCTTTGGTGGGTCGAACTCGAGGTGGTAGCCGTGACCGCCCTTTACACACATGCGCCGGCCTGACAGGCGGCGAACGACCTCTTCATCGTCAAGTTCAACGAGCAGCGTGGCGGCAACCGAGCGATCAAGGCCTCTCAACGCCTGCTCAAGCGCATCGGCCTGAGGGATAGTTCGTGGGTAGCCATCGAGTAGGAAGCCATCGGAGCAGTCGGGCTCACCAATCCGTTCGACGATCAGTGCAACGATCAGGTCGTCTGGGACAAGGTTGCCAGCATCCATGTACTCCTTTGCCTTGATCCCGAGTTCGCTTCCTTCGGTCACCGCGGCGCGCAGCATGTCTCCAGTCGAAACCCAAGGCAGGTTGAAGTCTTCAACCAACCTCGCTGCCTGAGTGCCCTTACCGGCACCTGGGGGCCCAAGCAGAATCAGGTTCAGCTGAGTGCTCAAAGCTTGAGGAACCCTTCGTAACTTCGCATCATCAGTTGAGCTTCGAGTTGCTTGACGGTGTCAAGTGCAACGCCAACAACGATCAGAAGCGACGTTCCACCGAAGAAGATGTTCGTGCTGGTCTGGTTGATCAGAATCGTCGGAAGCGCAGCGATGGCAGCAAGGAACAGTGCGCCCGGGAATGTCAGCCGAGCAAGGATCCTGTCGAGGTATTCGGCCGTTGGACGACCAGGCCGGACGCCAGGGATGAAGCCTCCGTACTTCTTGAGGTTGTCAGCCTGATCAACTGGGTTGAAGGTTACGGCCGTGTAGAAGTAGGTGAAGAGAATGATCAGAATCGTTTCGCCGATCAGATAAGGCGTACCGGCGGGACTGAATGTTGCCGCCAAGTCCTTGGCCCATGGCGCATTGATCAACTGACCAACCGTAGGTGGGAAGGCCATCATGCTGGCAGCGAAAATAACTGGGATAACGCCGGCCATGTTGACGCGCAGCGGCAGGTAGGACTGCTGTCCACCGGTCATCCGGCTACCAACCATCCGCTTGGCAAATTGAATTGGTATTCGTCTCTGCCCCTCTTGGACAAAGACAACCGCAGCAACCACAGCAACCGCAAAGAACGGCAGCATTACCTTGAAGATTGGGTCTGGGCTCGTCCACCACGCCTGAATACCCTGCGGCAGCCTTGAAACGATCGAAGCAAAGATCAGCAGTGAGATTCCGTTGCCAATCCCGCGCTGCGTTACTAGCTCACCCATCCACATCAGCAGGACCGTTCCTGCTGTTAGCGACACGACAATCATGAAGACTGTTTCGATCGAGTAGTCGCGAATTACTTCCTGACCAGCTTCGCTCTGGAATGAGCGGAACAGGAAGACATAACCAATCGACTGAAGGAAAGCCAGAACTACCGTCAGGTAGCGGGTGTACTGCGTGATCTTCGCCTGACCAATCTCGCCTTCCTTCGACAACTTCTCAAGCGAAGGAATAACTACCGAAAGCAGCTGGAAGATAATTGAGGCAGTGATGTAAGGCATGATTCCGAGCGCAAACAGCGCAATCCGCTGCAGTCCTCCACCTGAGAAGAGGTTGAGGAAGCCGAGGATGTTTGAACCAGCGAAGTTCTTTTGGATCGCATCAACAGCCTGCGAATTGATACCTGGTGCCGGGATGTGCGAACCAAGTCTGTACAGAGCAAGGATCGCCGCGGTGAACAGCAGCTTCTTCCGGATATCCGGGACCGTAAAGGACCTCAGAATTGTGCTGAGCATTCGTCCCTAGCCTCCCGCGCGGAACTAGCCTTCGAGCTGCTCGGCGGTACCGCCGGCTGCAGTGATCTGCTCCTTCGCAGACGCGCTGAAACCATGCGCCCGGACAGTCAGGGCCTTGGTGATCGTCCCATTGCCAAGAATCTTGACGGGAATGCCCTTGCGCGTCGCAAGACCGACTGCGCGCAATGTGTCTGGCGTAACCTCTGCTCCCGCCTCAAAGCGCTGTTCAAGGTCGGCAAGGTTGACCGGCTGAGTGTGTGTACGGAACTTCTCGAACGGCATCGACTTCTTCATGTGCGGTCCACGCAACTTGCGCATCCGCATGTGAATTGGTGTCTGACCACCCTCGAAACGATCGCGCTGCTTCGATCCTGAGCGGGCGCCGTAGCCCTTCTCGCCGCGACCCGAAGTCTTGCCTGTCCCGGATCCTTCACCACGACCAACGCGCTTGCGCGGACGGCGAGCACCCTTGGCAGGCTTCAAGTTGTGGAGGCCAATGCGCTCCTCAGATTCAGTCTTCTCAACGGCGTCGGCCATCAGGCTTCTCCTACTTCGATCAGGTGGGCAACGCGGTAAATCATTCCACGCAGCTGCGGGGTGTCTTCGTACTCGACCTGCTGGCCGATCCGCTTAAGACCAAGCGATTCAAGGGTTGCCCGCTGTGGGGCATCGGTGCCATTCGCTGAACGCACCTGCTTGATCAGGAGCTTGCTCACTGCGCAGCCTCAACAGCTTCCGCTGGAGCTTCAGGCGCTGCCTGATCAGCTGCTTCAGTCGCCACTTCCGGCTTCTTGGCGTTCGGATCAAGTCCCAGAACCTTCGCAATTGAAATCCCTCGCAACTCGGCGACCTCTTCAGGCGTCCGCAGTGAGCGAAGCCCTTCCATAGTTGCCTTGACGAGGTTGATCGGAGTCTGTGAACCAAGGCTCTTCGAAAGGATGTCGCTAATGCCAGCAAGCTCGAGAACCGCGCGAACGCCACCGCCGGCGATTACACCGGTACCAGGCGAAGCCGGCTTAAGCAGAACTGAACCTGAGCAGAAGCGGCCTGTGACCGGGTGCGGAATTGTCGCGCCGTAGCGTGGGACGCGGAACAGGTTCTTCTTCGCCTGATCAATGCCCTTCTGGATTGCCATCGGCACTTCGTTTGCCTTGCCGTAGCCGATGCCAACGACCTCGCGCTCGTCGCCAACGACAACGAGTGCCGTGAAGCTGAAGCGGCGGCCGCCCTTGACGACCTTGGCGACACGGTTGATCTCGACAACGCGTTCAGCGAGGTCAAGTCCGGCGGAGGAAACTGTTCTTGAAGAAATCATGGGATGCCGAGGGTAGCGTTCAGAAGCTGAGCCCGCCCTCACGAGCTCCTTCGGCAAGGGCTTTTACCCGGCCGTGGTAGAGGTGGCCACCGCGATCAAACACGGCAGAGGTTACGCCGGACTTGGTTGCCCGGTCAGCCAGCAGCTTGCCGACCTTGTCAGCCTGTTCAAGCGGCTTGAGGTCACGAAGTTCAGCCTCAGTCCAATTGACAGCGCAGATTGTATGGCCGCTGTCATCATCAATCAGCTGAGCGTTAATGCCACGATTTGAGCGGAAAACGCTGATCCGTGGACGTTCGGCGGTTCCGTGCACCTTCGCACGAACGCGACGACGGCGACGAAGTCGTCCTGCCTGCTTTGCAACAGCACTCATGCTCGCTTACCAACCTTGCGAACGACATGTTCGCCTTCGTAGCGAATGCCCTTGCCCTTGTAGGGCTCTGGCGGACGCTTCTTTCGGATAACAGCAGCGATCTGACCGACCGCCTGCTTGCTTGCTCCGCGGATAATGATGCTCGTTGGCTGCGGTACCTCAAAGTCAATGCCCTCCGGGGCACCAACTGAAACTGGGTGCGAATAGCCGAGCGCAAGTTCAAGGTTCTTGCCCTTGAGCGCGGCTCGATAACCAACACCCTGGATCTCAAGCTTCTTCTCGAAACCGTCGGTTACACCGATGACCATGTTCGCGACGAGTGTGCGAGTCAATCCGTGAAGCGCCTTGTGCTGGCCGCGGTCAGTCGGACGCGTAACGACGATCGTTGAGCCCTCTTCGACAACATCAATGTCGCGGTGAACGCGCTCGCTGAGCTCGCCCTTAGGGCCCTTGACGGTAACCCGCTCAGGCTTGATGTCTACCTCAACCCCAGATGGGATCTCGATTGGCTGTCTTCCGATTCTTGACATCAGTTACCAGACGTGCGCCACGACTTCGCCACCGACACCTGCGCGGCGGGCATCGTGCCCGGTCATGACCCCACGAGAGGTCGAAATGATTGCTGTTCCAAGGCCACCCTCGACCTTGGGGATGTGATCGCTATCAACGTAGCTGCGACGGCCTGGGCGCGATACGCGACGAATCCCAGTGATGACTGGCTCACGCTGATCGGTGTAGCGCAACACGATACGAAGTCGTTCGCCGGGCTCGCCATCAGGAGCGGCCTCGGTTGTGTAGCTCTCGATGTAGCCCTGCTCACTGAGAATCCTCGCCACCTCAGTCTTGAACTGCGAGTTGGGTACGAGAACATCCTGGTGCTGGGCACGAGCGGCATTACGCACTCGCGTAAGCAGGTCGGCAATTGGATCGGTCATTGACATTCGTCTTCTCCTACCAGCTCGACTTGGTCATGCCGGGGATGTAACCGTTGTGTGCGAGCTCGCGCAGGCAGATACGGCAGATACCGAACTTGCGATACACCGAGCGCGGGCGACCGCAGCGGCGGCAGCGCGAGTACTCACGTGTCTTGTACTTTGCGGGGCGCTGTTGGCGAACCCGCTGGGAAGTCTTGGCCATGCTCTCTGTTACTCCTCAGTCTTCTCGGTTGCGTCGGTTTCGGTCTGTTCGGTTGATTCTGCTTCAGGCTCAGCTGCGGCCTCGGCCTCTGCAGCTGGAGCTTCAGCTGACTCTGCTGCGTCAGGCTCCGACTCCTCTGCCGACTCAACAACTGGAGCAGGCTTTGGAGCTTCAGTCTTCTTCGCCGGCTTGGCGAACGGCATACCGAAAGCCTTAAGAAGCGCCAGTGCTTCCTCGTCGGTCTTTGCCGAAGTCGCTACGACGATATCCAACCCACGAACTGCGTCGACTGTGTCGTAGTCAATTTCGGGGAAGATAATCTGTTCACGAATGCCGAGTGCGTAGTTACCGCGGCCGTCGAATGACTTCGGAGTGAGACCGCGGAAGTCGCGGATCCGAGGGATCGCAACCGACATCAGCCGGTCGAGGAACTCGTAAAGTCGGTCTCCACGAAGCGTAACTGCGATTCCGACTGCCATTCCCTCACGAAGCTTGAACTGAGCGATCGACTTCTTCGAGCGACGAACATTTGGGTGCTGACCGGTAATCGTTGCGAGCTGCTCAGAGGCAGCCTCAAGCGCCTTCGAGTCGGTCTTTGCCTCGCCAACGCCCATGTTGACAACGATCTTCTCGATCTTCGGAGCCTGCATCGGTGAGCTGTAGCCGAACTCCTTGATCAGGCTTGGACGGATTTCCTTCTCGTAACGCTCTTTAAGTCGTGCGGCCATTTCAGTCAAGCCTCTCGCCACTGCGCTTGGCAACCCTGATCCTGCGGCCATCCTCACGGACAATGCCGACACGGGTCGGCTTTCCGTCCTTGGGATCAATCAGGGAAACGTTGGATACATGGATTGGGCCTTCTGAGGCAATTACGCCGCCAGCAGTCTGTTCAGCCGAGGCACCTGGAACCGGAGAAGGGCGGATGTGACGCTTGATGATGCCGAGACCTTCGACATAAACGCGTGACTTAGCGGCGTCAACACGGAGCACCGTGCCGCTCTTGCCGCGGTCCTTGCCGGAAACAACCTGGACGGTGTCGCCCTTACGGATCTTCATTGCACCCATTAGAGAACCTCCGGAGCAAGCGAGACGATCTTCATGAAGTTGCGATCGCGTAGCTCGCGGGCAACCGGTCCGAAAATACGGGTTCCGCGGGGGTTGTTCTGATCGTCAATGATCACAGCAGCGTTTTCGTCAAAGCCAATTGATGTTCCGTCATCGCGGCCAAATGGCTTACGGGTGCGGACGACAACTGCTGTAACGACTTCACCCTTCTTGACCGTTCCCTGCGGAACAGCCTGCTTGACGGTGGCCACGATTACATCGCCAACCCGCGCATAGCGCTGGTGGGATCCACCGCGCACACGGATGCAGAGGATCTCCCTTGCGCCGCTGTTATCAGCAACTCTGAGTCGTGACTCGGTCTGGATCACTTGGCACGCTCCAGAACTTCAGCTAGACGCCAGCGCTTTGAGCGCGACATTGGCCGACACTCGATCACCTTGACGGTGTCGCCGAGGTGAGCGTCGTTGCTCTCATCGTGAACGCGAAGTGTTGAGGAACTGCGGACGATCTTCTCGTAACGCGGGTGACGTCGTGCGACATCAACGCGGATCGTGATCGTCTTTTCGCCCTTGTCGGAAACGACAATTCCCTGGCGGAACTTCTGTGCCCCAGCCGATTGAGCCTTTGGCTCGGTTGCAGCCTTGGCAGCGGTTGGATTGGCAGCACGCTTGGCCTTCTGCTTGCCACGCCAGCGACGACGGGCAGCAGCCTTCTCGGCACGAAGCTTGGCGCGCGCAGCGGTGCGTTCCTCGGTCGTCTGCTGTGGCTTGGCCTCAACAGGCTGACGTGAGCGCTCAAGGCGCAGCCCAGCCTTGAAGGGCAGCTTCTCGCCTTCCTCTTCAGGCTCATCAGCTGGTGCGGCAGCAGCCGGCTTGTCTTCCGCCGGTTCATCTGCAGGCGCAGCATCAGCCTCAGGCTCTTCGGCCGCAGGGGCCTCAGCTTCAGGCTCTTCAGCGGCAGGAGCATCAGCTTCAGGCTCTTCAGCGGCAGGAGCATCAGCTTCAGGAGTCGCCTCGACAGGAGTTTCCTCCACGGGAGTCGTCTCCTCGTTTTCAGTTTCGTCGCTCAACTGCTTGGCTCCTCAGAAATTGTCAGGCCGCGTTCGCGGCAGATCGTGATTGTGCGCGCAACGTGACGCCGCGCGGCAGAAATTCCAGCGGTGTTCTCAAGCTCGCCGGTTGCGTTCCTGAATCGCATATCGAACAGGTCGCGGCGTGCCTTGAGGGCAACCTCGATCAGGTGGTCAGGCTCCATCTCGCGGAGATCAGATGCTTTGTTTGTCATCGCTACGAATCCTCACGCTCTACGAATTTTGTACGAATCGGAAGCTTGTGACCGGCAAGGCGAAGCGCCTCGCGAGCAAGTGGTTCCGGCACACCAGCGAGCTCAAACATTACGCGTCCTGGCTTAACAACGGCTACCCAACCCTCGGGCGAGCCCTTACCTGAACCCATTCGCGTTTCAGCAGGCTTCTTTGTGTACGGCTTGTCTGGGAAGACATTGATCCAAACCTTGCCGCCTCGCTTGATCTTACGGGTCATAGCAATACGGGCAGCTTCAATCTGTCGGTTGGTAAGCCAGCCGGCATCGAGAGCTTTGAGGCCGTACTCACCGAACTGAACGCTGACCTGGCCGCGCGAAAGACCTGCACGACGACCACGGTGAACCTTGCGGAACTTAACTCGCTTTGGAGAGAGCATCTAGCGTCCACCACCCTGCTGGCCGCCACGACCGCCGCCACCTTGACCGCCACGACCGCCGCCGAAGCCGCCGCCCTGACCACCTTGACCGCCACGTCCGCCGCCGCCCTGTCCGCCGCCGCCGCTGCGACGGTCACGCCGTCCACGACTATCCGGTGGTGGTGGTGGCGGTGGTGAGTCATCCATGATCGTAAGGTCGCTGCCGCTGTAACCCTCAGGCATGATTTCGCCCTTGTTTACCCATACCTTGACGCCGATGCGGCCGAATGTTGTGCGCGCCTCGTAGGCTCCGTAGTCAATGTCTGCTCGCAGCGTGTGGAGCGGCACCCGACCATCGGAATAAGACTCAGTGCGACCCATTTCAGCACCGCCAAGGCGGCCTGAGACCTGGATCTTTATGCCCTTGGCGCCGGATCGCATTGCAGAGGTAATCGCCCGCTTCATCGCGCGACGGAACGCCACACGGTTCTGAAGCTGCTCAGCGACAGACTGAGCGACAAGATTTGCGTCGAGCTCTGGGCGCTTGATCTCAAGGATGTTGACCTTGACTTGCTTGTTTGTCAGGTCATGAAGGTCGCGACGGAGCGCGTCAACCTCCGTACCGGACTTACCAATCACAATCCCTGGACGGGCGGTCGAAATATTTACTTCTACCTGCGTTGGAGTCTTCTTGATTGTGATCTTGGAGAGGCCAGCATGGGCAAGGCGCTTCGTGATGTGCTCACGGATTTCGTTGTCCTCAGCCAGATAGTCGGCAAAGTTCTTCTCGTTGAACCAGGTCGCCTTCCAATCATGGATGTAGCCGACCCGCATTGCCTCTGGATGAACTTTCTGTCCCACGGTTACTCCCCTGTTCCCAAGCTGATCGAAAGATGGCTGGTGCGCTTGAGGATCTTTGTTGCTCGCCCCATTGCGCGCGGCCGGAAACGCTTGAGAGTCGGTCCCTCATCGGCGAATACCGAAACGATTACGAGGTCTTCACCAACGAGACCATTGTTGTGCTCAGCATTAGCTACTGCTGATTCAAGAAGCTTGCTCCAAGCAACCGAAACGTCGCGTGGAGAGTGGAGCAGCAGCGCACGGGCCTCCGGGACCGACTTGCCGCGAATGTGATCGCAGACGAGACGCGCCTTGCGGGCCGAGCTGCGCACATAACGGGCGCGGGCGCGGACGATTACAGGTGCGTTAGCCACCTCTGGTGCTGCTGTTTCAGTTGTTTCGGTGTCAGCCATTTATCTAGCGCTGCCTTGCTGAATCGACGTGACCGCGGAAGGTACGAGTCGGGGCAAACTCACCGAGTTTGTGACCAACCATTGATTCGCTGACGAACACAGGAACATGCTTGCGTCCATCGTGAACGGCGATCGTATGACCGACCATTTCCGGGAAGATTGTTGAGGTACGCGACCAGGTCTTCAGCATCCGCTTATCGCCGGCTGCGTTCATCGCTTCAACTCGCGCCATCAGGCGCTCGTCTACGTAAGGTCCCTTTTTGCTGGATCTACTCATCTGCTGATCACCTAACGCTTCTTGCCGCGCTTGCGGCCTCTGACGATGTAACGGTCGGACTGCTTGTTCTTCGCGCGGGTTCTATACCCGAGCGTCGGCACGCCCCATGGAGTTACCGGGTGACGGCCTGCAGTTGTTGAACCTTCTCCACCACCGTGCGGGTGGTCAACTGGGTTCATTGCTACACCGCGGGTCTGTGGGCGAACGCCCATGTGACGCTTGCGGCCAGCCTTGCCAATTGTGACGTTCTGATGCTCGCTGTTCCCGATCGAGCCGACTGTCGCGCGGCACTCTTCGCGTACGAGACGCATTTCGCCTGAGGGCAGACGGAGAGTGATCATGCCGTTGTCCTTGGCGAGCAACTGAACCGATGCCCCGGCCGAACGGGCCATCTGGCCGCCGCGTCCCGGCTGAAGCTCAACATTGTGGATGACGGTACCTGTGGGCATGTCGGCAAGTGCGAGCGAGTTGCCAGCTGCGATCTCCGAGCCAGGACCGGATGAAACAGTTGCGTCGACCTTGAGACCCTGTGGGGCGAGGATGTAGCGCTTCTCACCATCTGCGTAGTGAAGAAGTGCGATGTAAGCAGAGCGATTCGGGTCGTACTCAATGTGCGCAACACGAGCCGGCACACCATCCTTGCGACGCTTGAAGTCGATCTTGCGATAGAGCCGCTTGGCTCCTCCGCCACGATGGCGTGCAGTCTTGCGACCGTTGGCATTGCGGCCACCGGACTTCTTAAGTCCCTCAACGAGTGACTTTTCAGGCTCGGAGCGGGTGACTTCAGCGAAATCGGGGTAGCTGACGAACCGCATTCCGGGGCTGGTTGGCTTCGGCTTACGTACCGCCATCAGGAAGTCTCCAATGCTTGGAAGATCGGGATCTTCTGACCGGGGCCAACCTGAACGATTGCCTTCTTCCATGAACGACGGTTGCCTGAGTAGAGACCGCGACGCTTCGGCTTGCCACGGACATTCGCCGTGTGAACCGAGACAACATCAACCTCAAAGAGAGTCTTGATTGCCTGGCGGATCTCAGTCTTGTGAGCATCGGGGTGCACTCGGAATGTGTAGCGGCCTGTTTCAGCGAGCACAAAGCTCTTCTCTGAGACAACCGGGCGAAGAATGATTTGCGTTGCGTCCATTAGGCAGCCACCGCTTCGGACCGTACGGGACGAGTAGCGCGCTCAGAGAGCAGCTCAAGTGCTGCGTCGGAGACGATAAGTCCGCCTGCGCGCATGATGTCAGCGACGCCTGCGGTACCGACCGACTTGACGACTACCGACTGAAGATTGCGGAATGAGAGCGCTGCGTTGGTCTCTTCGACGCCAACGAGCAGCAGGTACGGCCCCTTTACATCCCAGGCAGCAAGCTCTGCTGCGGCGCGCTTGGTAGCGGGTTCGCTCCAGCTGCTGCCGTCCAGCAATGCTACTGAGCCACGCTGACCGTGGACTGAAAGTGCTGACCGAAGCGCGGCACGCCGAGCCTTGCGGTTGACCTTCACCGTGTAGTGATGGGGTTGAGGACCAAAGACGGTACCTCCGCCCTTCCAGATCGGCGAACGGCTAGAACCTGCGCGAGCCCGTCCGGTGCCCTTCTGGCGCCATGGCTTGGCGCCACCACCGGAGACCATTCCGCGCGTCTTAGTTGCGTGCGTTCCTTGACGGAGCGCAGCAAGCTCTGCGAGAACAGTCTCGTGAACGAGTGGCATGTTGAAGCGCTGGTCAAAGGCTTCAGGGTCAAGTTTTACGGCAGCACCGCCACCGAGGCGAATTGCGTCAGGCATCGGTACGCACCTCAACGGTCGAGCCGCGTGGCCCTGGTACTGAGCCGCGAACAAGCAGCAGGTTGTCGGCAGCGATTACCTCGACCACCGTCAGCCCCTTCTGAGTTACTCGCTTGGAGCCCATCTGCCCCGGTCCGCGAATGCCCTTCATTGTCCGGGCGGGAGTTGCTGATGCACCAACGGATCCCGGTGCCCTGACGTTGTGCGAGCCGTGGCTCTTTGGTCCACTTGCGAAGTTGTGACGCTTAATTGTTCCGGCAAAACCCTTGCCCTTAGAGATCCCCGAGACCTTGATTTTGGCTCCGGGCTCAAATGCTTCAGCGGTAACGGTGTCGCCAACCTGCAGCTCGCCGCTCTCGCCGCGGAACTCAGTGACTGTCCGGTGTGCTCCGACGCCAGCCTTCTTAAGGTGTCCGATCTCAGGCTTGCTGATGACCTTCTCGCGGCACTCGTCAAAGGCAAGTTGAACTGCCACGTAGCCGTCGTTTTCCTCGGTCCGCAGAGCCGTAACCGGGCAGGGACCAGCCTCGAGGACGGTTACGCGTTCAACGCGTCCATCTTCAAGGAAGCGCTGGGTCATGCCAAGTTTGCGGGCGAGAATTGCGGTCATCGTCAGTCAGCCAACCTGATCTCAATGTCAACGCCGGCCGGGAGGTCGAGACGCTGGAGCGAATCAACAGTCTTTGGCGTGCTCTGACGGATGTCGATTAGACGCTTGTGGGTGCGGATTTCAAAGTGCTCGCGCGAATCCTTGTCCTTGAACGGGGACTTGATCACGCAGTAGACGTTCTTCTCAGTTGGCAATGGCACCGGTCCAGTGACTGAAGCACCGGTGCGCTCAGCGGTTTCCACGATCTCGCGTGCAGCAGTTTCGATCGTCCCATGGTCATAGGACTTGAGTCGAATGCGGATTTTGTTTTGTGTCGCTGTGGCCATTTTTTCTGTCTATTCCGTTTGTATTAGTGAGCCTGTAAACAGCGCGCCGCGGGGCGGGGGCCGGAATTACTCCGACGAACCCGCCCCAGTTTTGGCGAACTGCTGCGGCCCGGACGCAGATGCGCGCGGGCCGTTTGGTCTCAATTACTCAGTGATCTTCGTTACTACTCCTGAACCTACAGTGCGGCCACCTTCGCGGATTGCGAAGCGAAGCTGCTCGTCCATGGCGATTGGCTGAATCAGCTCAATCTCCATTGTGATGTTGTCTCCTGGCATGACCATTTCGACACCCTCGGGCAATGTTGCCACGCCGGTGACGTCAGTCGTGCGGAAGTAGAACTGTGGGCGGTAGCCGGAGAAGAATGGCGTGTGACGGCCTCCCTCTTCCTTCTTGAGGATGTAAACCTCAGCCGTGAACTTGGTGTGGGGAGTAATTGATCCCGGAGCGGCAAGTACCTGGCCGCGCTGAATCTCCTCACGCTTTGTTCCACGCAACAGGCATCCGACGTTGTCGCCGGCCTGCGCGTCGTCAAGAATCTTGCGGAACATCTCGACGCCGGTGATGACGGTCTTCTCCGTTGGCGTGATGCCGACGATTTCAACTTCGTCACCGGTGCTGATCTTGCCCTGCTCGATGCGACCTGTTGCGACCGTTCCGCGGCCTGTGATTGAGAAAACATCCTCAACCGGCATAAGGAACGGCTTGTCGATCTCGCGCTTGGGGATATCGATGTACTCGTCAAGTGCAGCAGCCAGTTCGAGGATCTTCGCCTCAGCGTCAGCGTCGCCCTCAAGTGCCTTAAGTGCTGAGCCCTTGATAAATGGGATCTCCTCACCTGGGAAGTCGTACTCAGTGAGCATTTCCTTGAGCTCTTCCTCGACGAGCTCAAGAAGCTCCTCGTCATCGACCATGTCGACCTTGTTGAGGAAAACAACCATCTTCGGAACGCCAACCTGACGGGCGAGCAGGATGTGCTCACGGGTCTGTGGCATTGCTCCGTCGGGAGCTGAAACTACGAGGATCGCGCCATCCATCTGTGCAGCGCCGGTGATCATGTTCTTCACATAGTCGGCGTGGCCTGGACAGTCAACGTGAGCGTAGTGACGGTTCTCCGTCTCGTACTCAACGTGAGAGGTTGCGATCGTAATGCCGCGTTCCTTCTCTTCAGGGGCGTTGTCGATTTCAGCGAAGGACTTAGCCTCGCCACCGCTTGCCTTTGAAAGGACAGTCGTGATGGCGGCGGTAAGCGTGGTCTTGCCGTGGTCGACGTGACCGATGGTTCCGACATTGAGGTGCGGCTTGCCGCGTTCGAACTTCTCCTTCGCCACTTTCGTTCAGCTCCTTGTTCTAAAGATTGGTCACCCTGATGGGTAACCTCTAGCAATCTAGCGAACGACAGGGGTCGCGCGCCGTCCGGCAATACTGCTACCCGGTACTTGCCCCGCCAGAACGGGCTTCTACGACCTGTTCGGCGATGGTCCCGGGGACCTCCTCATAACTTTCAAACTGCATTGTGTAATTTGCCCTGCCCTGCGTCGCCGACCTGAGGTCAGTCGCATAACCGAACATTTCGGACAGCGGAACTGATGCATTTACGATCTGCGCATTACCGCGGGCCTCCATGCCGTGGACGCGACCACGACGACGGTTGAGGTCACCGATCACATCACCCATGAACTCTTCAGGGACGACAACCTCGACAGCAAAGATTGGTTCAAGCAGTACCGGCTTCGCGAGCTTGGCGGCTTCCTTGAGTGCCAGCGAGCCCGCAACCTTGAAGGCAAGCTCCGAGGAATCCGTCTCGTGGTACTTGCCGTCGGTAAGGGTCACCTTGACATCGACGACCGGGTAGCCCGCCTTAACACCGGTCTCAAGCGCTTCAACGACGCCCTTCTGGACGGCAGGGATGTACTCGGTTGGGACCGAGCCGCCCTTGATCTTGTTCTCAAAGATGAATCCATCACCGGGAGCAGGCTCAAGGTTGATGTAGATGATCGCGAATTGGCCGGAACCACCGGTCTGACGAACGAAGCGGCCCTGGACCTTGATTGCCTCACCACGAACCGTTTCGCGATACGAAACCTGCGGACGACCGACATTTGCGTCGACCTTGAACTCGCGAAGCATGCGATCAACAAGAACTTCAAGGTGCAGCTCGCCCATTCCTGAGATCTCGGTCTGTCCGGTCTCCTCATTGGTGCGAACCTGGAAGGTTGGGTCTTCCTCGGCAAGCTTGCCGAGCGCTACACCCATCTTCTCCTGATCAACCTTCGTGCGTGGCTCAATGGCAACCTTAATAACCGGCTCAGGGAAGACGATCCGCTCAAGCAGAATCGGCTTGTCAGGCGCACAGAGCGTGTCACCGGTTGAAACCTGCTTGATACCAACACCGGCAGCGATGTCGCCCGAGTAAACCTGCTCGAGCTCCTCGCGGTCATTGGCGTGCATCATCAGCAGACGGCCAATGCGTTCAGTCTTGCCGGAGTTGGCATTGAGAATCCGTGATCCGGAGGCAAGCGAGCCTGAATAGACACGGAAGTAGGTCAGCTTGCCGACAAATGGGTCGGTCATGATCTTGAATGCGAGCGCACTGAACGGCTGTGAATCATCTGCGGAGCGCTCAACCTCGGGGCCTTCGCCATCCTTGACAGGCTCGTGGCCGACTACTGCTGGCTTGTCGAGCGGCGACGGAAGGTAATCAATCACAGCGTCGAGCAGCGGCTGTACACCCTTGTTCTTGAAGGATGAACCGCAAAGCACCGGAGTCATGCCAAGCCCAAGCGTTGCCGTGCGAACGGCAAGCTTGAGGCGATCGGTGGGAATGTCAGCCTCTTCGAGGATCATTTCCATCAGGTCATCGTCGTACTTCGAAACTTCGTCAAGCATCACTTCGCGAGCCTCAGCTGCCTGATCGGCGAGCTCGGCAGGGATTTCGCCATGCTCAAACTCCTCACCAAGGTCGTCCTTGTAGAGAATTGCTTCGTTAGCTACGAGGTCGATGATTCCGCGGAAGTCGCCTTCAGCGCCAATTGGAATCTGGATTGGCACCGCGTTGGCACCAAGCCTGTCAATCATCGTCTCAACTCCACGAGTGAAGTCGGCGCCGATTCGATCCATCTTGTTGATGTAGGCAAGCCTCGGGACTGCGTACTTGTCGGCCTGGC
>JAPLCG010000138.1:7161-7983 GCA_026392385.1 Solirubrobacterales bacterium | reverse complement strand
TCGGATCCGCAACCGGCAATTGCAAGCGCTAGAGCGAGCGGTGATATGACTTTGAACAGTTTCATCGCGACGAGCGTACCCTACGAGCGAACGCGGCCAGTCCTAAACTGCTTCCGTGTTCAATAAAGCAGCAGCTCTGGCAGTCGCCGTTGGCCTCTCTTGCGGCGCCTGCGGGCAAGCTGATAATCGTCCGTCGACGCTCTCGAGTGTCACGATTCGCGTCGCCGCTCCGCTTAGTGGAGCGCAGGCGCCTCTCGGCAGGGACCTTGTAGATGCCGCAAAGCTTGAGTTAAAGCGGATCGGTTCCCGAGTAGGGGGCTTGCAGATTGAACTGCGCACGGTTGACGACAGTGCGCCTGAGTTTTCTCAGAAGGGTCAGGAGACGCCGTCAGGAGCTGAGGTGGTCTCCGAGCAGGCTGACATTGCCGCGAATGATCCGAGCACGATTGCGTGGCTTGGAGACTGGGATTCGAACAGCACTGCGGTCGCTCTCCCGCAGCTCAATCAGTACGGAGTTGTAGCCGTGTCACCTGGGGCTACTGCAACTCCGCTTACTGGTCATGACCTTAGTTTTCCCGGGGCACCAAGTAAGTACTTTCCAGCTGAGGAGACCTTCGGTCGCAGCTTTGCTCGTGTGGTAGCCAATGATGATCAGGTTGCCAAGGCTGCGATTCAGTCACTCAAGAAGCGGGGAATCAGACGAGTGTTCACAGCTGACAGTGGCGATACTGACGGCGGCTCCTTTAGTTCGGCGATTGCGAGACAAGCCCAGCTCCTAGGAGTCGCTGTTGTCGGGCATACGACACTGACTGGAAATGAAGG
>JAPLCG010000138.1:0-7134 GCA_026392385.1 Solirubrobacterales bacterium | reverse complement strand
TCCTAGGAGTAACTCTTGTCGGTCACACGACAGTGACCGGCAATGAAAATGGCTGGCTCGATCTTGTAAATGAGGTGCGAGCTTCTGGGGCTGAGGTTCTTGCGTGGGGGAGTCCGGTTGGAAGCGGTGCTGAAAGCGTCTGGAGTGCAGTGGCTGCGAGCGGCGCTCGGTTTGAGATGTTGGCCGGTCCCGGAATCTTCGGCCCTCAAGTTGCCCAACTCGCCAACGCTGGATCGCGGACGTCGCTTTTCAGCCCGATCCTTCCTGATCATGCATATGGAGAGGATGCGGCGGCTGCTTCTGATCGCTTCACAGCCGCGAGCGGGCGTAAGCCGCTGCCGGGAGCGCTGACAGCAGCCGCATCAATCAAGGTTCTTGTAGAGGCCATAGCGCTGGCTCAGAGGACGCAAGGTCCGCAACTTGGTGGAGACGACCTGCGCGCGGCAGTATCGGCTGCGCTGCACAGATTGCCAGCGGTCCAAACAGTTCTAGGTAGGTTGAGCTTCGATCGGAATGGGGATCCGCGGACGAGGCGGATAGCCGAGTGGACTGTCGACTCTGGAAGACTCGCCTTTGTGAAGGTCACTAATCAGTGATGGGGCGAACGCTCACGCTGGCGGCAGCGCTGGCTGCTGTTCTGATGCTTAACAGCTGTGGTGAATCACCAAGCGGTAAGCGAAGCTCGCCAATTTCAACGAAACCTCGAGTGACCGTCACTATCTGGTCGAGCTTTCCACATCGTGGGCCGCAGCGCGGAGCTGCACGTGCCTACGAGCGCGCCATAAGAGGCGCGCTATACGACTACCGCTACCTGAATCCCGATCTACGGATTCGTTATGTGGCTCTCGACGACTCAAGTGCTCAGGCACATGGCTGGGACGCGACGGTTGTGGTCGCCAATGCTCGCCGGGCAGCCCGTAATCCCACGACGGTCGGCTACATCGGCGAGCTTGATTCGGGTGCGACAGCAGTAGCGCTTCCATTGCTAAATCAGTTTGGTGTCCTGATGATCACTCCGGCCTCAACGATGAGGGGACTAACGCTCGGCGGTACAGGGACGGGGCCAGGGGAGCCATTTCAGTACTACCCGTCCGGCAAGCGGACGCTCGTAAGGCTCGTTCCTCAGGACTCTGTTCAAGCGGCATTGCTGAGCCAGCAGTTGGCGGATGATCAATGCCGCGCAGTAGCGATCCTCAATGATGGGACTAGCTACGGGTTGGGGCTTGCTCAGCTTGTCGCGGCCAAAGCACGTGCCCAAGGGACAGATGTGGCATTTTCTCAGACGCTCAAACCTGAGTCCACCGGCTACAGGCGGTTGGTTCGAGCCCGTCGGGAGCCTTGCGTTGTATACGCGGGGGAGGCCGGAAGATCAGCAACTCGCGTAATTACTGACGTTGCTCGAATCGACGCCTCCGCAAAGCTTTATGGCAGTGACGCGCTGGCCGTGCCGTCATTTGCCAATCACGCTCTCGGTGGGATCGACCCATCGATCGCGAAGCGAATGAGGTTAACCGTTCCTCTTGGCAGTCTTGACCAATACCCAGCTATTGGCCGCACGATGATGCGCCGAATCGCTGGTTCGCCCTCGGACCTAGTCGCTCCAGCAACTCCATCAGCCTACGCGGCCGCTGAACTGCTCGCTCGCTGTCTAGCCGCGACCAAGCGGATCGGGGCTCGACCCCGCAACCGTGCGGCAATTGTCCGACTGGCGGTTGGCCGCACACATCACAGTGCTTCGCTCGGGACGTATTCCGTTGTTCCTCGTGGCGACACCACAGGTAGGCGATATGGGCTTTATGTGATTCGTGACGGGCGCATAGCCTTAGTTCGGCCGCTAGTAATCCGAGCCCAGCCGCGCTCCAAGGCGAGGCGCTGAAAAGCTTTAGCTCGCGAACATCTCCTGCAATGCCAGATCTAGATCCGGGTTCTTCCACCCATAACCAAGTGACTGGGCCTTGCTAGGAATTGCGTTTTGTCCGGTCGTGACGATTTCTGACATCTCGCCGTAGAGCAGTTTGATTGCGAACGCTGGCACCGGAGCTATCGACGGGCGGTGGAGTGCCCTACCGAGTGCTTTGGAGAGCTGCTTATTCGTTACCGGTACAGGTGCTGTCGCATTCAATGGCCCCGACCAGCTGTCGTCTCCATCGATCGCAGCGAGGATCAGGCCGACGATGTCGTCAATGTGAATCCAGGGAACAAACTGCTCTCCACCGGCGACAGGTCCACCGACGCCAGCCTTGAACGGAGGAAGCATCTTCGCGAGCGCTCCACCCTCAGAACTCAGTACAACGCCAGTTCGCAGCAGTACGGTACGGATACCTAGCTCAGTTGCTTCAAGAGCTGACTTTTCCCAGCCGACACATACGTCAGCAAGGAATCCCTCTCCCGGGGCCGCGGTCTCATCAACTGGCTCGGGACCATGGGCTCCGTAGTAGCCAACTGCCGAACCACTTACAAGCGTCTTCGGCGACGGATCTGCCTGTCGCAAGCCCGCAATAAGGTTTGAAGTTCCTGCCACTCGCGACTCGCGAATTTGATTCTTAGCATCAGCCGTCCAGCGCTGTGAGACTGGTTCACCCGCGAGGTGGACTACAGCGTCACGGTGAGCTAGAGCATCAGGGGGAGCCTGTTCACTGGTGGGGTTCCAGCTGACGGCTTCGACATTACCGAGCTTCTCTTGAGCAGCATGAGGATTCCGGGCGAGCACGGTTACTTGATCGCCCCTGCTAAGAAGTTCCTCGACGAGCCGCGTCCCAATTAGCCCGGTCGCTCCTGTGACAGTAATTCTCATAGCGATGTTCCCTTCAGTGTGAGCCCGTCGTTAGACGGAGTGGATGCGTTCTACCTCTGCGGCTGTGAAGCCATGCTCATTGCCAGCGGCGGCATTGCCGGTTTCGCGAGCTTCACGGGCCACTGCGTCTGCTACGGCTGGCGCGACGTCTCGGTTGAATACGGATGGAATTATGTAGCACTCAGCGAGCTCTTCAGGCTTAACAATTGAAGCAATTGCCTCAGCTGCGACTAGCTTCATTCCCTCGGTGATATCGCGGGCGCGAACATCAAGTGCTCCACGGAAGATTCCAGGGAAAGAGAGGACATTATTGATCTGGTTCGGATAGTCGGAGCGTCCAGTAGCCATAACTCTGGCGTAGGGAGCAGCCTCCTCAGGCGAGACCTCTGGATCTGGGTTAGCCATCGCGAATACGATCGGGTCCTTGGCCATCCGGGCAAGAGCTTCGGCTGGCAAGACGCGCGCCCCGGAGAGCCCAATAAACAGGTCGCAGTCGTCAATCACATCGGCAGGAGCACCAGTGCGCTTCTCCGGGTTAGTCGCCTCCGCAAACCAGCGCTTGATTGGTGGCATTGAGCCATCCTCGTAGTCTGAGCGGGTGGTTGAAACGGCTCCCTGCGAGTCGCAGCCAATGACATCTGTGATCCCGGCAGCGAGGAGCATCTTGGTGACGGCAATGCCAGCGGCGCCGAGGCCAACGACAAGCACCTTCATCGTGCTGAGTTCCTTCTCAATCAGTTTCGCGGCATTCATCAGTGCGGCAAGCACAACGACTGCGGTTCCATGCTGATCATCGTGAAAGACCGGAATGTCCAGTTCGGCGCGCAGCCGGTCCTCGATTTCAAAGCAGCGAGGCGCTGAGATGTCCTCCAGGTTGATACCACCGAAGGATGGGGCAATTGCCTTTACGGCTTGGACGATTTCATCCGGGTCTTTTGTGTCGAGGCATATAGGGAAGGCATCTACGCCAGCAAATTCTTTGAAGAGCATTGCCTTGCCCTCCATTACCGGCATTGCAGCGCGAGGACCGATATCTCCCATTCCGAGCACGGCAGTTCCATCAGAGACGACAGCAACCGTGTTCCGCTTGATCGTGTAGACGAAAGCGCGGTCCGGATCATCATGGATCGCCTGGCATACCCTTGCGACTCCTGGGGTGTAGGCCATCGAAAGGTCATCTCGCGTTCGCACGGCGTGCTTATTGCGGATCTCAATTTTTCCCCCCTGATGCATCTGGAAGGTTCGATCGGTCGTCTCAACTACGCGAACACCGTCAACCTGCTCAATTGCGGAAGTGATCCGGTCCCAGTGAGCGCGGTCCTCTGCGGCCACGCTGATGTCCCGGATTGTGATCTCACCGGTTACATCGACAAGGTCTACAGCTCCAATTGTTCCGCCGGCAGAACCAATTGCTGTCGTTACCTTTCCCAAGGTGCCTGGCTGATGCGGTAATTCGACGCGGATAGTGAGTGTGTATTGGGCGCTTGTGGAGGCCATTGTTGCCTTAGGAGGTTGGATTTCTATAGCGGCACCAGGTCGGCCCGCCAGTAGCTATTGATAATACGGCCCTTCCTAGATTTCGGCTTAGGCGGCGCACGGCCGCGCCCGTCGGTAGCTTCTCTCCCGTGGCGACGACGAGCGATCAACTTGTATTGATTGATGGAAGTTCACTCGCGTATCGCGCTTTCTACGCACTGCCTGAAACGATTGCAACGTCCGCTGGCGAACCCAGCAATGCGATCCTTGGCTTCGCACAGATGCTCACTCGGCTGGTTAGCGACCGTGGGTTCCGGCCGACAATTGTCGCATGGGATCGGGGTCATTCGGGCAGGAGGGATATCTACTCGGAATACAAGGCAGGGCGAATAAGCCGTCCTGACTCGCTAAAGGAGCAGTGGCCTCATCTCGAGCCGCTCTGCGCTGCCTTCGGATATTTGAACTGCTCCGTCGAGGGTTTTGAGGCCGACGATGTGATCGCGACGCTCGCAGCGGAGGCAAGCAGACTCGGACGAAGTGTCGAAATCGTCACCGGTGATCGCGATGCTTTGCAACTGGTTGACAGCAATGTCAGCGTTATGGCGACCGGGCGTGGAGTTAGCGACCTGAAGCGCTATGACCGTGAAACTGTGATTGAGCGGTACGGGGTTGAGCCGGAGCTTGTTCCGGATCTAATTGGATTGAAGGGGGACAGTTCAGACAACCTTCCCGGTGTGCCAGGAGTAGGCGAAAAGACTGCTGCTGAACTGCTCGGGCGCTACGGATCGTTGGAGGAGGTGCTCGCTCATGTCGATGAGATCAGCGGCCCTAAGCGACAGCAAAACCTTAGAGAGCACGCTGACACCGCTCGACTCTGCAGGGACTTAGCAACAGCACAGCGTGACGTTCCTTTGGAGATCAGTTCGCAGGATGCGCCAACTGCTCTGCCCGATGGTGCAGTGCTGCGGGAAACCTTCAGGCGCTGGGAGCTGAGAGAACCGTTGCGTCGGATTGAGCAGGCACTTGGTTCCGATCTATCTGAGGAAGAAGCCATCCCGGTGACTGAATCGCAGACAATCGAGTTGCAGAGCGGCTCGGTTTCCGATGCAGCTCTACTCGGCGAGGGAGAGCTTGCGTTAGCTGTCATTGCGCCAGAGGCGCCTGATGGAGCCCTATTTGCCGATCAGGAAACATCCCGATTCGCTGTGAGCTGCGATGGCATAACGGTGTTAGTCGGCGATACCGAATCAACCGACGAGCTGATTGCAGCAGTTGGTCAGCGGCCGATCTGCACTCACGATGCTAAGTCCCTCGGGACAGTCCCAACCTTGCTCGCGCACGACACGATGATCGCAGCGCATCTACTCGACCCAGCGCGGCGTGGCTATCCGCTCAACGAGCTTGCTGCTGACGCGGGGATAGCTGCAAGTAGCGATGATCCCGCTGCTACCTCTGTCGCTCTGACTCATGCGCTTGCTGCCGTGCAGCGACCGAAGCTCGAGTCACTCGGAATGATCGATCTGCTGAACGATGTTGAGCTTCCGACAATCTCGGTTCTGCGCAGTATGGAGGTAGCTGGAATTCTTCTAGATACAGCGCGACTCGAAGAGATTGCTGTCGGAGTGCGGGAGGAGGCTGCCCGTCTGGAAGGGGAGATCCACAACCTCGCCGGCGAAGAGTTCTCTGTTGGCTCCCCGCAACAGCTCGGCGCAATTCTGTTCGAAAAGCTTGGGCTCACAAAGAAACGCAAGGGTAAGACTGGATATTCGACGGACGCGAGAGTTCTCCAATCAATCCGCGATGAGCACCCGATCGTCGCGCTGGTCGAAAGCTGGCGGGAGATGACAAAGCTGATTTCAACCTATCTCGACGCGTTGCCCCGGCTTGTAGACGCTACCGATGGGCGCATCCACACAACCTTCAATCAGGCTGCTACTGCAACGGGGCGATTGTCATCTACAGATCCAAATCTTCAGAACATTCCGGTTCGCACTGAACTCGGCAAGCGGATCCGTGCCTGCTTTGTAGCGCCCCCCGGATTCGTGCTCGTCTCATGCGACTACTCCCAGGTTGAGTTACGGATCCTTGCCCACCTTGCCGATGATGAGGCAATGAAGCGGATCTTCCGCGAGGGCGATGATGTACACACGGCTACAGCCGCATCAATCTTCGGGATCCCAATTGCAGAGGTTGATACGACGCTTCGCAATAAGGCAAAAATGGTCAACTACGGAATTGTTTACGGCCTATCAGCCTTTGGGTTGGCAGACCGTCTATCGATTCCCCGCGGTGAGGCCCAGGAGTTCATTGATCGCTATTTCGAAGGGTTCCCCGCGTTGGCTGGCTTCATGGAAGAAGCTGTCGAGATTGCCGAGCGTAAGGGGTACGCGGAGACGATCCTCGGTCGCCGCCGGCCGATTCCCGAATTACGCGCGACTAATCACCAGGTCCGACAGCTTGGAGAGCGATTGGCTGTGAACACGGTTGTGCAGGGAACCGCCGCCGACTTGATGAAGCTTGGGATGCTCAGATGTGCTGAGGCCTTGAAGGTTGAGAAGCTCGAGACCAGGCTGCTTCTGCAGGTTCACGATGAACTCTTACTTGAGGCGCCGATCGCTGAAGCTGAGAGAGCCGCCGAACTAGCTTCTGCGGCAATGGTTGCCGCTTACGATCTCGATCCGCCACTTGTAGTCGATTCGGGCTTCGGTGACGACTGGTACTCAGCTAAGTGAGCAGTGAGGAGGCTGGGCCGGTGACTTCTAGCCGCCGAGATCGGCTGCTCGTGGATCGCTTCGAATGGGTGTTGCTTGCGGCCCTCTCGGCTTTAGCTTTATCGGTGCTTGCCGGGTTGCTGTTGCGAACGA
>JAPLCG010000122.1 GCA_026392385.1 Solirubrobacterales bacterium | reverse complement strand
CAAACAGCATCGCTTGCGGCCGTCGCAGCACGCGCGGCTGCGAGGGCAGTCGCGGTTGGAACTAACCCTCAACAGGAACTTCGCAGGGTTGTCCCAGCGCCATTCTCGAAAGGTGCGACCCTCGTAAAGGATGCTGATGGATCGGTAACGGTTGGGCTGAAGGTTCCACTTGTAGCCGTCGGGGGAATGCTTGGCCGGCTTCGAGCTAGAGCACGATTTGAGCCCCAAGCACCATGAGGTCCGAAAGTGGTCAGGCAACTGTTGAATCGATCGCGGTCGTCCCGATCGTCGCCGCGCTGGTGCTGGCGTTTGGGCTCACCGCAGTCTCAATAGCCACGAGGGTCGCCTCAGGGGAGGCGGCTGAGGCAGCAGCAATCGCAATGATTAACGGATCAGCGCCACGGGTGGCAGCCGCAAGGTCAATTCCCGGATGGGCGCGAGGCGGCCTCAGCGTTCGCGTCACACGCCGATCGATTGAGGCAACGCTTCTGCCGGTTGGGGTACCAGCGCAACTGGCTGGCCTAGTGGCGGGGCGAGCGAAGCTCTGGATAGGGCCAGATCGGTGAGTGGTGGCAACTCTGAAAACAGTGTGATCGCGGTTCTGGCTGTTGATTCGATCGCTTCGACGGCCGGAGCCGCCTGCGCGCTGCGCCTAACTCGTAACGGGCCTTGCGGCTTGGTGACGCTCAGGCCACTGCCACCTGAGGAGCTACGGGTGCCGACGCCGCCTCCAACACACGGTGCGGCGAGGGTCGCCGGACAGATCCGTAATGCGGGTCACCCGGCACGCGCCAGTTGGCGGATGGTCCGTTGCGATGTTGCCGATCCAAGCGAGGCGCGGGAAGTAGCAGTGCTGCTCTCCGAGCTATGTGGTGGCGTGATCATCACGATCGGAATGCCACGCTGCGAGGAGGTTGACCAGCTACTAGCCAGTTGCAGCCGTGTGCTGGTTGTCGCTAGTAGCGGACCTGCCGCGCTTGCCAGCAAAGCGGCCGTTGAATCACTCGAGCAACTCGGTGTCGAGGCGGGCGCCATAAAACTTGACTCGGCTGGGATCGGCGGAGTGCTCGCACAGTCAGGAATTTCAGCCCCATCGACTTGGATTAGTGCGATCGATCGGTTTCTCGTTGGCGAGGAGGCTGGGTCTTCTGCGGCCTCGCAAACGCAAGGACGCAGGGGCGAGTGAATCTTGCAGCCAGACTCGCGGCAGCAAATGCGCAGGCGCTGCCTGCCTTCACGGCAGTTGCCGCTGTTGTGTCAGCGTCTGCGGCAATCCTGTTTGGCGTTGCCCAGGCGGCCGTCAGGATCGGCGAGCGGCAATCGGCAGCCGATCTTGCTGCACTCGCTGGTGCTAAGGCCCTGAGCATCGGAAGCAGTCAGGTCGCGGCCCGGAAGGTGGCTCTGCGGACGGCGCTAGCAAACGGTGTCCGGGCCTCAGCCGAACAACCACCTGGTGGCTCGCCACTTGAGCCGCCGCGGATGCGAGTGACGGTCTCGCAGCCGCTCCGCGTGGGTATCGGAGCGGCCGCGATTGCAATCCCGCTGACTCGTACTGCTGTAGCTGAGGTCAGGGGTTGGTTAGCGGGCGGCGAGTCGCCCGGGCCTGGCGACTACCCAGGACCGTTTCTCTACCGTCAGGGCAAACCGATGCGGCCGGATGTTGCGACTGCTTTTGATCGAATGGCGGCGGCAGCCAGCCGTGCCGGGCTGGCATTGCTAATTGCTAGCGCTTGGCGCTCATCGACGGAGCAAGCGCGACTCTTTGCGGCTCACCCAGACCCTCGTTGGGTGGCTAGGCCTGGACAGTCGCTCCATCGGCTTGGAACAGAGCTCGATATTGGTCCTCCGGCGGCCTACCAATGGTTGGCTGCCAATAGCGGTCGGTTCGGTTTTCTCAAGCGCTATCCGTGGGAGCCATGGCACTTTGGCTACACGCGCAGTCCCGGTAGTAGCTCGGTTGGCTGGGGGCGTCCGACCGAAGCCCGTGCTGGCGCCCTGCCAGTTTGGGTACCAGCTAAATATCGGCCACTGATCCTTGCGGCTGCGGTCCGCTGGGGAGTGTCGGCTGCGGTTCTTGCGGCGCAGATCAGAGCAGAGAGTGATTTCAATCCGCTGGTTGTTTCGTCAGCGGGCGCTCAGGGCATCGCACAGCTAATGCCTTATGAGGCAGGGAGGTTTCATGTTGATCCGTTCAATCCGGCCGAGGCGATCGGCGCGCAAGCACAACTGATGCGTGAGTTGCTGGCGCGCTTTGGTTCGGTTCCACTTGCGCTGGCTGCCTATAACGCCGGTCCAAACGCGGTCGCGCGCTGCGGCTGTGTGCCTCCGTACACGGAGACGCGTAACTACGTGGCACGGATTCTGGGCTGGTTGAAAGGCGCTGGCTTTGGGGCGACCGGGCCTTCAGTCGCACTGATTGAATAGTGCGACTCAGGCTGGCACAAGCTCAACGGGAATCCCGTTGAGAACAGCATTGCCGCTCACGACATCAACGACCGACTCATCGGTCAGGAGATTGGAGTTAATCCCCGGGTAGGCCTTGGCGACCTCTGTCGTCGTTGATTCGACGCTATGTCCCCATCCGTGGGGGAGGCTGACGACGCCAGGCAACATTTCATCTGAAAGTTCGACCGGAGCCGTGACTTGACCAACTCGCGAGCGAACCAACGCATCGCCACCGTCCTCGAGGCCAAGCGCGATTGCATCTACAGGGTTGACCAGCAGTGTGCAGCGCTTTGGACCACGAACAAGACCTTCGATGTTGTGCATCCAAGAATTATTCGACCTCAGGTGGCGCCTGCCGATTAGGACCATTCCATCGTGCCGACGTTCGAGCGATGCTGCGAGGCGCGGAACATCGGCAACGATCTGTTCCGGCGCAACCTCAACCATCCCAGTTGGGGTCCTGAGGATCTCTGGGATTCGCGCTGTAAGCGCACCAAGATCAACTCCGTGAGGCTCGTTTTCGAGTCTGTCGAGCGACAGGCCGTCAGGGTTGCTGCCAAAGCCATCTCCAAATGGACCGCAGCGCAGCAGAATGTCCAGCAGCCGCTCTGACCCAACACGCGGAGCAACGGCTGCGAGTGCAGCCTCGACGCTGACGCCTTCGGCCGGGCTTCCAACTCGGGAAAGCTCGCGTTTGGCGAGTTCGCTGGCAACGAAGTCGTCGAGGCCTGCCGGATCGGAATCGGCAGGTTGGCCTGCGCAGATCATTGCCAAGCGCAGCAGCGTTACCCACTCATCCGGTAGTTCAGGATCGGGAGTTAGTGCTGGCGGCGAAAAGTGAGCAATGTTGCGAATTGACAGCTGGTAGAAGGCAAGGTCATAGTGCGAGCGCTTTAGTGGCGAAGGCGGCGGCAGAATCACATCGGCGTAGCGAGTCGTCTCATTGATGTAGGCGTCGAGCGAAACAATGAAGTCGAGCCCCTCAAATGCTGCTTCCAGCCTTGCGCCGTTTGGCGTGCT
>JAPLCG010000112.1 GCA_026392385.1 Solirubrobacterales bacterium | reverse complement strand
CTTCAATATCTCCAAGCTCCCAACCCTTGTGCTGGGCATACATCTGGACGGTTATCGCCGTGCAGGAAGCGAGGCTTGCCGCAAGCAGGTCAAGCGGCGTTGGTGCGCTGCCACCACCGCCAATATCGCTTGGCTCGTCAGCGACCAGCTGATGGCCGTTTACCTTGATCGTGTGGCGGAATGCGGCACCATCACCGCGCGCTGTTGCCTGTGGCATAGGGGGTCACTCTCCGAGTGGATTGATCAGAAGCCCGGTTGGGATCTTCGGGAAAAAGTAAGTCGATTTGGGTGGCATGTTCTCGCCAGCTGATGCAATTGCTCGGATCCGCGATACGGGTGTTGAGCCCATCAGGAAGGCGGCGTCCCATTCTCCGTCGAGTACTCCTGCCACGGCGGCGTCAAGGTCGCGGGCATAGCCAAAACCATCAAGGTGGTCAATTCGCTGCTCGTCAAGTCCAAGTGCTTCGTGGAGGATCAGCGCTTCAAGCACGCCGGTGTCGAGTTCGCGGTAAGCATCGGATCGATCGGGCAGGGCAGCCTTCGCGGAGGCAGGATCGCGCAGTCGCAGCAGGCTGGTCGAGCCATCACGCGAGTCGACAAAAGCGATCTCTACCCCAGCGCCTGAATCTCCGGTTGGTTCGGATGGTGAGTCAAGTTGCACACGGTCAAAGTGCTCGGCAATCGCAACATCAAGCGCGCGCCACTGATCCTCGGATAGCCCGCCAACGAGGCGATGGGTGGGGAAGACAACAAGGCCTGGGTCTTCAAGTGCGACGAGGTAGGCAAGCAGGTGGCTTGATCCGGCTGGGGCATCCGCCTCCTCCGAAAAGACGCGCGCCGTCTCATAGCGATGGTGGCCATCAGCGATAAGCAGCTCCGACTCAGAGGCTGCCTCACAGATTGCCGCAACAAGTCGAGCGTCGGTTACACGCCACATCTTGGTGAGTGCGCCGTCGTCGGTCATCACCTCATCCCACGGTTGGTCACTACTGGCGACCGCCTCAAGTGTCCCGGTGGCGATTCCCGATGGATCAGAGTAGAGGGCGAAAATTGGCGAGAGGTTGGCTCCGGTTGCTCGCGTCAGGCGCAGTCTGTCTTCCTTTGGTCCGGCATGTGTGCGCTCGTGTGGCCTGATCCGGCCTTCGCCGTACTGCTCAACCGAAACGCGAGCAAGGAAGCCTCGTCGAACGAGTTGCTCGCCGCTTCCGGGCGCCGAGTAACGCTGCTCAACAGCCCAGATCGCTGGCTGGTCGTCGCGGACCAATACTCCATCGGCCACCCATCGGTCGAGCGTTTCCGCGGCATCGTCGTAAGGCGTATCGCCAATCGGCAGGTCGATCTCAACGATGTTGTTTGGCGATCTACGAAGCAGTTCAGCCCGCTGTGCCGCATCAATCACGTCGTAGGGAGGTGAGATGACTGGCGCTAGACCACCGGTGACAGCAAGGTCGTAGTGAAGTGCTCGTAGTGGTTCAACGCGCGCCATGCGTCTGTGAAGGCTAGCCGACACGGGGATCTGATTGCTCTTCAAGCGGCTGCCTGTGCCCTGGGAATGGGGGCGCCTGTTCCTCGGGGCCTGCTGAGCGCTGAAGTTGGATCCACATAACTGCGACGAGTACGACTCCTCCTCCGACTACTTGGATTGGCGAAAGTACCTCATCAAGGACGGGCCAAGCAATTAGAGCGGCGAGGGCAGGCTCAAGAGTCATTACGACCGATGCGCGGGCGGCTGGAATCCGCCTTACGGCGGCAAACGCACAGGCGAAACCGCCGAGCGTTCCGACAAGGCTTACATAGGCGGCTGCGGCTAATGGCTCAGGGCTGGCAAGCATTGACCAGTCGAATGACCACGGTGGAGTGACTATTAGCCAGAAGAGCGATGCTGTGCCCGACAGCCAGAGCAGCGTTGTTCCAGGCAGGTAGGAATGACCAGAGCGTTCGGCACCCCATGCGTAGACGGCGAATCCAAATGCGGCTAGCAGTCCAGCCGCAATTCCAAACACGTCAAGCGATTCGAACTGCCAGCCTTTGACGACCAGCATGCAACCAGCAAAAGCAACGGCAGCCGCTAGCCAGACGCGAAGCGGCACCTCCCGGGAGTAGCGGACCCGTAGCCATGCGAGCAGCAGAATCGGCCCGAGGTATTCGAGCGTCAGGCCTACTCCAACACCAAGTCGTTTGATCGCAATGAAATAGCCAAGGTTGACCAGTGCCAATCCGACGACTCCTATGAAAGCGAGCCGAGGAATATCAGCACGCCTAACGGTAATTCCGGGGCGGTCGCGGATCAGCAGCCAGGCAAGCACTGTGAGGAAAGTGATCGCTGCTCGTAGTCCTGACAGGCGTTCGGCTGGCATTCCGGCGTCAAGCAAAACCCGTGAAGTGACTCCATTGCCGCAAAAGAGCAGAGCCGCCAGGATCGCAAACAGGTAACCGCCGCGTGGCGAGTTCAACGAACCGGATGCCATTCACTGACGGTCAACCGACCGGTGCCGGTCAGCTGCCTTTGCCATACCAGTCGGAAGCGGTTGGCAAGATTTGCTGGAGGGCCAGCAGGTCGCGGCTGCGGGACAGTGTCGGCAGCGGTTACAAACACGCTGCTTCCATTCTGTAGCGCCTCGGCAAAGCCGTCGGCGATTGTGGTCTCAGCGTCTGTTCGTTTTGACATGCGAGCAAAGCGGAACGACGAGGCGATCGATCCGTTTAGGTACGAGTTGATGTCGCCGTCGTTAGCGGTGTTTGGTGAGAATGTCTGCTCGATGACGATGTCGCCGGGCTGCCATCGCGCTGCGATTGCAGATGCCGCTGAGTGGCTGTCAGGTCTCTGCCAGTCAGCAATCCCGATCAACGATGCGCCGGCCAGCGCCGCGCAGAGAGCTATTCCGGTTCCGTAAGCGAGACGTTTGTTCAGAAGGCCGAGAGCGGCGGCGATCAGGACGAGCAGTGGCGGCAGGGCATAGATCTCGTTGCGAGTGAGCAGGAAGCTGCCGTCAGCGAGGATGCCGCTGACTATCAGCCCAACTGGCGCCGCGATGACGATCACTACGAGCATCCCGACCGGGCTTTTCAGAGTCTTGGCGCAGGTACGCAGCCGTTTCCCGGCTTGCAGCGAAGCTATGCGGAGTGCAACTGCTCCAACCGCGACCACAAGACATGCCGCGATCACAACCCCGAGCGGGAATCCTGGAACTCGGGCAAGGCCAACGATCGGGCGGCCGGAGATTAGTGTTGCGCTCATCTCCCAGAGCGTCTTTGGTGTAAGTGGCGCGATGAACTTGGTGAACTTGACCTGCACATCAGAGTGGCTGTACTGGGTTAGGAACGGGCCTAGCCAGACAGCAGAGAAGATCACGGCAGCGCCGACCGACCCGAGCAGCACCCGAAGTCTGGCGGCGGGGTGCGTGATCAGGACCCACAGCGCTGCCGCAGCAATCGCGAAGATCGCCGTGTAATGGCTGAGCATTGCTGCGGCTGCTGCGATCGGCCAGAGCGCACCAACGATGTTGCGGCTGCGGTTTTGGCTACTGGCGCTTGTCAGCTCAAGCAGCAGTAGCGCAGTAAGCGTCGTGAACATGCAGCCGAGCGCATATGGGCGAGCCTCAACGCTGAAGAAGACGAGTAGCGGGCTAACAGCAGCAAATCCAGCAGCCATCAGTCCAGCGCGACGGCTAACCGAGCGCAGCCCGAGTAGTGCCGTGAGCGGGATAGTGATGACGCCGGCAACCATCGCGGGCAGTCGGATCCAGTCGGGCGACGATCCGATCTTGGCAGCTGCCCAAGCGAGCGAGAAACCGAGCACCGGTGAGTTCTCCGTCGCCTTGACTTCGTCAAGCATCGAAGAGAACGAGCGATCACTTACCAGCCAGTGGAGCGATACCTCATCGAGGAAGATGCTCTCGGTAAGCAGGCTGTAGAGCCTGAGAGCAAGTCCTGCGAGGGTGATCAAGGCGATTGCCGACCACCAGCGTCTGTTGCTTTTTGCCACGCTCAGAGAGTATTCGTAGACACCGCGGAGGCGCGTTTCGCGTCAGCCTGCGATCATCACCGTAGTCGCGGGGCGTGGCGCAGCTTGGTAGCGCGCTCGCTTTGGGAGCGAGAGGTCCTCGGTTCGAATCCGAGCGCCCCGACTATCGAATCAACTATGAGGTCAGGCCCAGCCGCTCGGCCGGTAATACTCGGTTGTAGATGACGACCGTCTGGGATTCAAGACAACCATCCGCGGCCGACCGCGATTCGTTCGCCGATTCGAAGCTTGGGTCCTTCTGGCTTGATGACCTTCCAAGCAGACCGCCTCAACCGCCGCTGCACGGTTCAACAACGGCTGACATCTGCATTGTCGGTGGTGGCTACACGGGGCTCTGGGCGGCACTTCAGGCCAAAGCTGACAACCCGGATCGCGATGTGCTGCTAGCTGAGGCAGCGACTGCAGGCTTTGGTGCGAGCGGCCGTAACGGTGGATTCCTTGAGCAGTCACTGACTCACGGCATCGCTAACGGGATCAACCACTTTCCTGACGAGATTGAGCGGATCGAGAGGCTTGCGCGTGAGAGCTTCGCGGGGCTTGTTGCGGATATTTCCTCCTACTCAATTAACTGCGATCTTGACCTCTGCGGCGCGATCAATGTTGCTACTGAAGCGCATCAGGTTGAAGGACTTCGCGAGGAGGCTGAGCATCAGCGGCGCTTTGGGTTGGCCGTTGAACTGTTTGACAACCCAGAAGCAATCCAGCAGCAGGTCGCCTCACCGCTGTTCCTTGCGGGCGTTTGGTCAAAGGACGGTGCGGGCACTATCCATCCAGGCAAACTGGCGGAGGGCCTGCTGAATGCGGCGCTCTCAGCTGGCGTCCGGGTGTATGAGAACACGCGCGCCCTGAAGCTGCTGCCAACGACGGCGGGAGTTTGTGTTCAGGTCGAGGGTGGCGAAGTCAAAGCTCGTCGAGCTGTGATCGCAACAAGCGCGTATCGACCACTGGTTCGTGAGGTAAGGCGCTATGTAGCACCCGTCTATGACTATGTGTTGGTTACCGAACCGCTCTCCGACGAGCAACTCGATTCACTTGGTTGGGCCGGGCGACAGGGAATTTCAGACTCAGCGAACCGATTCCATTACTACCGTCTTACGCCTGACAACCGAATCCTCTGGGGCGGCTACGAGGCTGTCTATCGCTATGGCGGGAGCGTTGGCGGTAAACACGACGATGATCCAGAGGTGTTTGCAAAGCTCGCTAGGAACTTCTTCCTCAACTTCCCACAATTGAATGGGCTTCGCTTCACTCACCGCTGGGGTGGAGCTATCGATACCTGTAGTCGGTTCTCGGTGTTCTTCGGGACGGCCTGCCGTGGAAGAGCGGCTTATGCGGCCGGCTACACAGGGCTCGGCGTTGGAGCAACAAGGTTTGGCGCGCGCGTCGCGCTTGACCTTGCCGACGGCCGAGCTACAGAGGCAACCGGCCTCGAGATGGTCCGCAAGAAGCCGGTTCCGTTCCCGCCTGAACCGCTACGCAGTGCAGTAATTCAATTGACTCGAAACCGGATTGCCGCAGCTGACGCTAACGGGGGACAGCGCGGGCTATGGCTGAGGACCTTGGACGGCCTCGGCCTTGGCTTTGACAGCTGAACCAGTGGCTCAACTAAGCGCTGCGGTCGACCGTCTTCAAACCCTTGGCGATGTTCTTCGATAGCACGGCAGTCAGGACAGAAGCGAGGCCAGGGATCTTCGTCGAAACACGAATCCGGTAGTCAAGGTGTGAGCCGGTACCCGGAAGTGCAGTGAACTTCATGATTCCAATGTGATTGCGCATCGGTCCGCCATGAGTGATGCGATATTCGATCAGTTCATTCGGGATGACTTTGGTGATGGTTTCCTCAACAGCTGGTGCCGGACCGACCTTGACAAGGCGCGCTGATCCAACGCCGTTGCGTTCAGTCTCGCCGTCCCGTATACGTGTGATCTTTGCCCCGAAGAGGGGGCCAAGGTTCTCGTGCTCGGAAAGAAACGGGTAGACCCGCTCAACCGGCAGTTCGAAATCCTGTTCAACATGTACCCAGTGTTCGCGCATTCGACAATCATGCCGGAGTGTCAAGCGCGATGCGCTCTGCCGGCAATCGGCTGCTTCACTCGGTAGCGTCCGCGATCTGATGGAACTGATCGGAACAGTCACTAGCGACAGGCCGCTTCTGGTCGTAGCGGTGCACGAGGAAGCTGAGCAGATGGGCGGGCTTGGGCTTCCGATACTTGTCACTGGTGCCGGAAAGGTAAATGCGACTGGCGCGACAGCGGCGCTGCTCGCCGACCAGCGACCTTCCGAAGTTGTCAACCTTGGAACAGCTGGAGCGTTAGTAGATGGCTGTGAGGGAATCCATGTCGTTGGTGGAGTGATTCAGCACGACTTCGACAATGCTGCCCTCTTCGAGCTGACCGGACGCTCTTTTAGCGAACCGATCACATTTGGCGATGGTCTGACACTCGCAACCGGCGATGTCTTCCTATCCGATTCCGAGCTTCGCGCGAAACTGGCTGAGCGCGCCCAGCTAGTCGACATGGAAGGTTTTGGAATAGCGCTAGCAGCGCGGCGGGTTGATGTCCCGGTCAGGCTCGTCAAGTACGTGAGTGATTCGGCGGACGAGTCAGCATTTAAGAGCTGGGTTGAATCAATCTCATACTGCGCAGCAGCGCTCGCTGCTTGGGCTGAAGGCGAGTTGACCTAGTCGCGGTTGACCGGTTCGTCCGTGTCTCGTTTTACGCGTAGTCGGCTGGGCGCATCGATCGGCCCCGGAAGGACCCAATTCCGACGCCAGGCTGCAACGCGCAGAACGAAAATAATCGCTGCTGAGCCGATTAGAGATTCGGTGGTCGGCAACCCCGCATCCCATGCGATTGCATAGGCGATCAGGCCGGCAAGTGCCGCAGTAGCGTAGAGCTGACCGCCGCGCTTGAAGATCGATGGCGGTTGGGCAGTTGCTACATCGCGCAGGGCGCCACCGCCAATTGCGGCGATCATCCCGACAAGTAGTGCAGGGGTGACTCCGAGGCCATTCGAGAGTGCTTTGTTGGCGCCGGTAATTCCGTAAAGCCCAAGTGCGGCGGCGTCGAGGAGAATGAATAGCGCTACGAACCGCTGGACCTGCGTGGCGGTGACCGCTACAACCGATGCGGCAGCGAAGGCGGCGATGATGTACCAGGGCGACTTGAGTGCGACCGGCAGCTGATTGAGCAAGACATCACGCAGTAGGCCTCCTCCAAGACCGGAGATCAATCCGAGTGCGATCACCCCGGTGATGTCAAAGCGGGCTCGCACGGCAACGATTGAGCCACCGAGGGCAGCAACCACGACGGCGGACATGTCAAGCCAGATCGGCGTTTGGACAGGAACCTGACTCACGAGCAGCAGGCTAGAGGCGAGCGCGGATTACTCCAAGCAGCCTTTGGGCACGCGCCAGTTGCTCCTCCGTCCAGCCAATCCGCGACGCTCGCTGCCACACTCCATAAGTCACGCCCCTGTAGCTCAGCTGGATAGAGCGGCGGCCTTCTAAGCCGCAGGTCGGAGGTTCGAGTCCTCCCGGGGGCGCTGCAGTCAATCTGACCAGCCGCGGTCGCCTGGCCAAGCATCGCTACAATCGCCCGGCTTGGTGGGCGTAGCTCAGCTGGTAGAGCTCCGGGTTGTGATCCCGGCGGTCGCGGGTTCAAGTCCCGTCGCTCACCCTTGAATGATTATCTGCCGCAGAGCGGCACCGCCGTTCAGTACGATCACATCTGTGACACGGATGTTTAGAACCGTTCAGCGGTCCCCGCACTTAAAGCTGCTTCGAGTTGCGATTGGAGCGTTGCTTCCACTCGCCGCAGTCGCCGCTGCGACGAATATCCCAATCCTTCGGCAGGGCCTGCTTTTCCTCGCACCGTTGCTTCTGCTGCTCGCGCTCTGGGCGGCTGGGGTTGACGCGGAGCCACTACTTGAACTGCTTGATCGTCGGCGGCCTAATCGGGCTGCTTCTCGGCTGGTTGAAACTGGCCGGCGAGTTTCTGAATCGTGCTTCGTGCGCGGTGGTCGCCTGATCGCGACCTCTCTTGCCGGGCGAGCGCCTCCTCGGTCATTGATCGCTCCAGCTATCTGAGCTGAAGCACTACTTGCGGCGGCCATCCCGGCCTTCCGCTTTCAATGACAATCAATTAGAGGAGGATTTCCATGCGAAAGCATGTCCTTTCAGCAGTACTCGTAACTGTCGTTGCCTGTGCAGCAATTCCAGCTGTTGCTGGCGCCCATGCGTCTGTAACTTCAAGGACTCCGGGGCCGAACAGTACGTCGCATCGTGTAACTGGAGTACAGCTGCGCTGGAACGAAGCCGTCGTGACCGGAAAGCTTTCCGTCTATCGCGGGGTGCGCAAGTTGGGCGGTGGACGGTTGGCTCGCAACAAGGCCTCAATCAGCATGGGCTTCCCAACAGCGCTTGCTAAGGGTAAGTACATCGTCAGGTGGAGTGCCGTTGCTGATGACGGACACCGCGAATCCGGCAGCTGGTCGTTCAGCGTCCGATGAGCATTGATCTAGATCGCGCAGCAAAGTGGAGCGTCGCCGCATTCGCGGCGACGCTCTGCCTGCTCGCCCTGCCGACGCTGGCAGCAGCGCACATCACGATCACTCCGAGTCAAGCTCCCGCAGGGTCCTTCGCAGGGCTGGCCGTTCGAGTGCCGACCGAGAGTAGTTCGGCAAGTACGACCAAGGTTGCGCTGCAGATGCCTCCCGGAGTTCTCTCGGCGTCATATGAGCCTGTTTCTGGCTGGAGCACAGTCGTCAAAAAGAATCGGCTAACGAAACCAATTGAAACCGATGACGGTCCAATTGACGAGCAGATCACGGAGGTTGTCTGGACCGCAACTGGGCCGGGAATCGCACCGGGGCAGTTCGTCTCGTTTGGTCTTTCAGTGCTGCTTCCGAAAATGGCGGGGCAGACACTCCCGTTCAAAGCCGTTCAGACCTACAGCAACGGGGATGTTGTGCGTTGGATCGGTCCTGCTGGCGCGTCTGAGCCAGCGCCAACGCTGACATTGACGGCGTCTGAGATGGCTGGGGCCTCGATGCACGGCGGCGGGCATAAAGCTGGATCAGCAAGTACAGATGAGCACTCGGATAGTTCTGGAAGCGGTGAGGATGTCGCTTTCATAGCTCTTGTCGTTGCCGTATTTGCATTGATTGCCTCAATCTGGACGCTGGTATTGGTTCGGCGAGGTCGTAACTAGATGAGGGGCCACGGAGCAGGAGTGTTTTTGCGCTGCTCCGTGGCCGCGCTCAGCGTTTCTTTGACGCTGGCAGCTTCGGGCGGAGTTGCTGTGGCGCATGGGGGTGATCCGAACTTTCGGTCGGTAGTGACTTCGATCAAACCACTTGCAGCTGGGTTGACTGCCGAAGTTCTCAACTACGACAGTCATCTCAGCCTCGTAAACCGAACTCGTCAGGTTGTGGTCGTAAGCGGCTATGACAAAGGCGATCAGGTTGCGCGCCTGTTGCCCGATGGGACGGTGCAGGTAAACCTAATGTCACCTTCCTACTGGCTTAACCAGGATCGCTTAGGGCGTGCTGCCGTCCCTGCAGCAGCAGACAGGAGTGCAGCGCCAAATTGGAAGACACTTGATCGCACGGGGCGTTACACCTGGCATGACCACCGAATTCATTGGATGGGCGCGAGTAGGCCACCACAGGTAAAGACTCAAGCGACCCGTACAAAGCTCTTTGGTTGGCAGGTGCCGCTGACAGTGGGTGATCGCCGAACTGAGATCTTCGGGAATCTTGTCTGGGTTGGCAGTAAATCGAACCTGCCATTAGCTGCAGTGGTCGCAATAGTCTTGCTCGCAGTGGCTCTCACTGCAGCAGCGTTTGCAGTGCGTTGGCGCAGTCGAGCAGCTAATGAGCAGAGCCAGTGAGCGGGTTGAGTCTGAGCAGACGAATATGCAATCTCGTTTGTGTCGTGGTCGCTGCGCAGCTCATCATTCCGTCACTTGCCCATGCTCATGCCCAGGTTGAGCGAACGGTTCCGGCGCTTGGGGCAGTCGTCAAGTCAGCGCCGCCCGCTGTCGTGTTTACCTTCAGCGAGGCGGTGGAGGGCGCCTTTGGTTCAGTGCGCGTTTTCTCCGCGACCGGTCAGCGGGTCGATCAGGGCGGCTCCTTTCATCCTGGCGGCCACTCTGATCAGATAGCCGTAGGAGTTCAGCGGGTACTTGCTGAAGGGAGCTATACGGCTACCTACCGCGTCGTGTCAGCAGATAGCCATGTCGTATCCGGTGGCTTTGTCTTTTCCGTTGTTCGAACTGGGCAGTCTCCCCGTCAGTCGGTCGCTCAACTTGCTGGATCATCGGCGGTCGATACATCAGTTGATGCGACACTTGGCGTCGCTAGGGCAATTCAGTTCTTAGCAATTGCGATTGCCGTTGGCGCCGTTGTGTTTTTGCTCGCAGTCTGGCGTCCGGAAATGGCAGCCGCGAGGCATCGTCGTCAACCCGAGACTCTCGATGCCGCATTTCGAATTAGAACTGCCAAGTTGTTTATGGCCGTTGCGAGCGCTGGGATCGCGGCCTCCCTATTCGGAATCGTTGCTCAGGGCGCGCTCGCGACTGGAGTTAGTGTTTTTGGGGGTACTCGCCCTTCAGTATTTTCCGCGACGATTGAAACCCGCTTCGGGGTGATCTGGTCTCTAGCTGCTGTCGCATGGACTGTGATCGCGTTAGTCGCAAACCGTTCGCTTCGAGATCGACGGCGCTGGGCCTCAGTTCTGCTGAGCGCGGCTCTTGCTCTGGTGGTTGCTATCCCGGCCCTGTCGGGCCACGCTGCGACCGTTGAGCCGATCGGCTTGTTTGGTGCTTTGAATCTTGTTCACGTTGTTTCCGTTTCGGTTTGGGTAGGCGGACTGGTCTGTCTGGCTTCCGCACTCCCGGCCGTAAGTCGGCTGCTAGCCGAGCCGCAACGAGTCGCATTAAGCGCTTCGATACTGACTCGATTTTCACCGATCGCGCTCGGGTCAGTAATTGTCATTCTGCTGACGGGACTAATTCAGTCGCTAGTCGCGCTGGACTCGTTTGAACAGGTCACCACCACTGCTTATGGTCGTGCGTTGCTAGTAAAGGCCGGCTTGCTTCTTATCCTGATCGCACTTGGGTTTGTGCAGCGCCGGCTTGTTATTCCTAGGCTGAAGTCAATTGCGAATCTGCAGGATAAAAGCGATTGTCTGGGGCGCCGGGTTGTCATCGCTGAGATTGGCCTGCTGATCCTTGTGTTTGTAGCTACAGCGGCGCTTGCCGCATATTCACCAAGCGATCAACCAAGCTCAGGTCCGATTTCGAGGACGGCATCAATCGGGCCAGCGCAAATACAGCTGACCGTTGACCCGGCAAAACCCGGAATCAATCAAATCCACATCTATCTGATCAACCCCCGCACCGGAGCGCAATTCACCGCAGCCCGAGAGGTACTGGCTGCGGAAACGCTGGCCGAGCCTTCGGTAGGACCGCTTAGGCAATCGGCGCGCAAGGCTGGCCCCGGGCATTGGATCATTGGCGATGCAAGAATGACTATGCAAGGCCGGTGGAGCGTCCGGATCAGCATGCGGGTCTCCGAGTTCGACGAGTACTCAGTTGAGGAAGAAATTCCGATCGGTTGAGGGGATTCAGCGCCGCGCCTTGCCACGCCGAGTGCGCCTTACCTCGGCGGCAAGTGCACTTAGGTCAATAACCATTGCGACCGCTCGGCCTGGGGGACCGGTTACGACCCAAGCTGCGAATGCGCGATGAAGTGGCATTCGATTCGGCACCGGCAGAAGGTAGCGCGAGCGCGTGCTTCTGGCCTGCTGACGACAGCAAGATGCCCTCAATCGCTATCGTGGCGCGCCCGTGGCCCAGATCGTTACAGCAACAGTTTCGGAAATGCCTGACAGCAAGGTGTCGCTGGCATGCGAAGTTAACGCGGAGGAATTTGATCGCGCAGTTAGCAGCGCGGCTAAGGAGCTTGGCAGCACGCTCCGAGTGCCGGGCTTCCGCAAAGGTAAGGTCCCCGCTGCAGTTGTAATGACTCAAATTGGGCGCGAGAATGTTGTCGATCGTGCGATTCGCTCTGCACTTGGCACCTGGTACGCGGAGGCAATTGCTGAGACCGGAATCGACCCAGTCGGAGATCCGCGAATCGAAATCGGCGTGATACCAGGGGAGTCTGGTCAACCATTGCCTTTCACCGTTGAGGTTGGCGTTAGGCCACCTGCCAAGCTCGGTAAGTACAAGGACCTAAAGGTTCCGCGTGAGGAGCCAAACAACGGCGATGATCGAGTCGAAGAAGAGCTTGAGCGGATGGTTGCGCAAGCCGCAAGCCTCGAGCCCACGGAAGATCCCGCAGCTGAGGGTGACTCAGTTGTCGTTGACTACGTCGGAGCGGTTGATGGCGTTGAGTTCGACGGCGGCAAGGGCAGTGACCAGCTGATTGAGCTGGGGGCCGGCCGGTTGATTCCTGGCTTTGAAGAGCAGCTGATTGGCGTTGTTAAGGATGAAAAGCGGACGCTTAACCTCACCTTCCCGGAGGATTATCCGGCTGAAAATCTTGCTGGCAAAGATGCAACCTTCGATGTCACAGTCCAGGAGGTCCGTGCCAAGAGCCTGCCCGAGCTCGACGATCAGTTCGCTGAACAGCTCGGCCATGACTCTGTTGCCGATCTTCGGCAGGACATCAAAGACCGACTCACCGAGTCAGAGGAGAGGCGAATCGACTCCGACTTCCGAGCCGCATGCGTTGATGCTGCCGCCGAAAATGCGAAGGTCGAGCTCACTGATGAATTGATTGAGGGTCGAGCCCGCGAACTTTGGGAGCGGACGCTTCGCTCAATGGAAGCTCAGGGAATAAACCGAGAGACCTACCTCCAGATCTCCGGCAAGAGTGAAGAAGAGATCATTGGCGAGGCCAAGGAGGAGGCGGCAACCGGTTTGCGTCGCGAGGCAACCCTTGAAGCGGTCGTCAAAGCTGAAGGCATTGACCCAACCGAGGAGCAGATGCTCGAGGCTCTCGAACATTCGGCCGGGCATGAGGGCGTGACGAGCACCGAGCTTCTTGAGCGGATCCGAAATGATCGTCGCGAGGATGCGCTCAAGAGTGATTTGGCCTCACGGCTAGCTGTTGACCTGATGGTTGAGAGCGCCAAGCCGGTAGCTGCTCCTCCTAAAGCCGACTGAATCCCCTGACGGCCGCTTGGCCGTTGGTACAGTCGGAGGTCGTGCTGCCCTTGGTCGGTGGGCAATCCAGCCCGCTGGCAGGAAAATGGCGCGGCACGGGAAAGAGAGTCAGCCCATGAGTCCCCTTGTCCCAATGGTCGTAGAGCAGACTTCCCGCGGAGAGCGGGCATTTGACATCTACTCGCGCCTGCTGAGCGAACGGATCATCTTCCTTGGAACCCAGGTTGACGATCAGATCGCAAACCTGATTGTCGCTCAACTCCTTCACCTTGAGAGTGAGGACCCTGACAAGGACATTTCGATTTACATCAACTCACCAGGCGGGTCTGTCTACGCTGGTCTTGCGATCTACGACACGATGCAGTTCATCAAGCCTGATGTCTCGACGATCTGCGTTGGTATCGCGATGTCAATGGGAGCACTGCTCCTTGCTGGTGGTGCCGAAGGCAAGCGGATGGCGCTTCCTAACGCGAAGATCCTGATTCACCAAGTTTCATCGAGCTTCCAAGGTCAGGCGACTGACATTGAGATTCACGCGAAGGAGATTCTTGACATTCGCGTGCGGCTCGACGAAATCATCGCCAAGCACACCGGCAAGAGCGTTGACGAGGTCAAGGGCGACACGGAGCGCGACTACTTCATGAGTTCACAGGAGGCAGCGGATTACGGGATCATTGATCGCGTAATCACAAGTCACTAGATGTGACTTGGATCCGCTGAACGCAGTTGGCGAAGCCGACCGAAACCAATGAGCAGCTGCTCTGCTCGTTCTGTGGAAAGTCGCAGCGTCAAGTCAAGAAGCTGATCGCTGGTCCCGGCGTCTACATCTGTGATGAGTGCATTGATCTCTGTACGGAGATCATTGACGAGGAGTTGACGCCGGTCACGAGCTTTGATGTTGAGCACCTGCCGAAGCCAAAAGAGATCCGTGCGTTTCTCGATGAGTATGTGATTGGCCAGGACGCAGCTAAGCGGACCCTCTCGGTTGCCGTCTACAACCACTACAAGCGCGTGCGAATGCTGCAGTCTGAGGATGAGGATGTTGAGCTGCAGAAGTCCAACATCCTGATGCTCGGGCCAACCGGCTGCGGTAAGACCTTGCTAGCGCAGACTTTGGCTCGAATCCTCGATGTTCCCTTCGCGATCGCCGACGCAACTGCACTGACTGAAGCGGGCTATGTAGGTGAGGATGTTGAAAACATTCTTCTCAAGCTGATTCAGGCAGCCGATTACGACGTCAAGAAGGCAGAGACCGGAATCATCTACATCGATGAGGTTGACAAGATTGGGCGTCGTGCCGACAACCCTTCAATCACCCGAGACGTATCGGGTGAGGGGGTTCAGCAGGCACTCCTAAAGATCCTCGAGGGGACGACAGCGTCGGTGCCACCGCAGGGTGGCCGCAAGCACCCTCACCAAGAGTTCCTGACGATTGACACCACGAACATCCTGTTTATTTGTGGAGGCGCATTTGCCCATCTTGAAGAGGTAATCAGGCGTCGGATTGGAAACGGCGGCGTTGGCTTCGGCCGGGAAGTAACTGTCAAGGCAGATCACGATCCGGGCGAAGCATTTGAGAAGTGCCTGCCTGAAGATCTAATTCACTTTGGCCTGATCCCAGAGTTTGTTGGCCGGCTTCCAATCATCAGTGCAGTCCATCAACTTGAGCGCGATGACCTGATTCACATTCTCACTGAGCCCAAGAACTCGCTTGTCAAACAGTTCCAGCGATTCTTCGAGTTCGATGGCATTGAGCTGGTCTTTGCCGATGAGGCCCTAAACGCAATCGCTGATCGGGCGTTGGAGCGGGAAACCGGCGCGAGAGGCCTGCGATCAATTATTGAAGACACTCTGCTTGAAGTTCAGTTTGACCTTCCTTCAAGGGAGGACGTAACGAAGTGTGTCGTTACGAAGGAGTCGGTCGAACGCGGAATTGCGCCGACACTCGTTACTGAAGCCATCTCCGACGGACTTGCGGATCACTCGGCTACGGCCGACGGAACCAACGGCTGAACCTCCGCCAATCAGGCTGCGCTCGTAGACTGAGCGGTCAATGGCCGACGCACAGCTACCAAGTAGGTTCGAACCAGCCGCTCATGAGGCGGCAGTGTTTAAGGCGTGGATTGACTCTGGCCTGTTTCATCCTGAACCGGTAGGTGATGCGAGCGACAACTATTCGATCGCCATTCCACCCCCGAATGTGACTGGTTCGCTGCACATGGGCCACGCTCTCAACGGCACGATTCAAGATGTTCTTGCTCGCCACCACCGGATGCTTGGAAAGCGCACCAAGTGGATCCTCGGCACTGATCACGCGGGAATCGCGACCCAGAAACAGGTCGAGAAGGCGCTGATCGCAGAGGGAACATCAAGAGAGGAAATTGGGCGCGAGGCATTCACTGAACGAGTCTGGGAGTGGCGAGAAGAGTACGGCTCGAGAATTGTCGAACAGTTCAAGCGGATTGGCGCCTCCTGCGACTATCAAGAGGAGCGGTTCACGCTTGATCAGGACTACGCCAAAGCTGTGCTCGAAGTGTTCGTGCGTTTGTACGAGAAGGGTTACATCTATCGCGACAACTACATGGTCAATTGGGATCCAGGCTCGAGGTCTGCGATTAGCGATCTTGAAGTGGAGGAGCGCGAAGTCGTCGATCAGATGGTGGAAATTGGCTACCCACTGGTCAGCGGCGAGGGTGAGTTGATCGTCGCGACTGTTCGACCGGAAACGATGTTCGGCGATGTTGCTGTTGCGGTTCATCCGGACGATCAGCGCTATGCCCACCTGATCGGTGAGGAGGTGCTACTTCCACTTACCGATCGACGAATCCCGATCATTGCCGATGATTATGTGAAGCTCGATTTTGGTACCGGAGCACTGAAGATCACGCCGGCCCACGATCCAAACGACTTTGAGATTGGCCGTCGACACGGCTTGCCTGAACCGAGTGTGATCGGTGAGGACGGCTTGATGACCGAAGCGGCCGGCGATTACGCAGGTCTTTCTGCCGCTGAAGCGCAGGAGCGTGTCATTAAGGAGCTCAACGCCAAGGGGTTCCTGCGTAGCTGCTCCCGCGATCGAAGCTGTTAGGGACGGGCGTGTCGAGTTCCACCCCGACCGTTGGGGACGTGTCTATCTCGACTGGATGGAGAACATCCGTCCGTGGTGCCTTTCAAGGCAGCTTTGGTGGGGTCATCGGCTTCCCGTTTGGTATCGCGGCGAGGAAATCCATGTCGGTCTAGATGCTCCTGAAGGCGATGGCTGGGTGCAGGACGAGGATGTTCTGGATACGTGGTTTAGCTCTGCGCTCTGGCCGTTTGCAACGCTCGGGTGGCCCGATTCAACCCCCGAGCTCGAAGCCTTCTACCCAACGAATGTTCTCTCCACTGCTCGAGACATCATCTTCCTCTGGGTTGCTCGCATGGTGATGATGGGGATTGAGTTCACTGGCGATGTTCCCTTCGCAGAGGTTTACGTCCATTCAGTTATCCAGGCCCCTGACGGGCGGAGGATGTCGAAGTCGCTTGGAACTGGGATCGATCCACTCGATGAGATTGACAAGCATGGGGCTGATGGAGTCCGGTTCGGCCTTCTAGCGATGAGTTCGACACAGGATGTTCGTTACTCGGCAGAGAAGGTCCAGCAAGGCCAACAGCTTGCGAACAAGCTCTGGAATGCAATGCGCTTTGGGCTAACGATGATCGAACCGTCAACTCGCCCCGAAGCATTGCCATCAGCCGTTGAGGACTATTGGATTCTTTCGCGGCTGGAGGCTGCACGCGCTGGGATAGCCGAACGGATTGAGAGCTACGACCTCGCTCACGCTGCGCTTGAGCTATATGACTTTGTGTATGCCGAGCTCTGTGACTGGTACATCGAGATGGTCAAACCGCGGCTCGCTGAAGATGTCATCGAAGGCCGCGGAGAGCTTCAGAGCACTCTGCTCTACGTGCTGACCGAAACGCTTGCGCTTTCGCATCCGATCATTCCCTTTGTAAGCGAGGCAATCTGGCCTCATCTGCCCGGTGCGGAAGGCCTTCTGGCTGGACGACATGCGCCAGACGCTGATCCGCAGCGGCGCGACTTAGAGGCGGAGCAGCAGGTTCGCAATTTGATCGATGCAGTCCAGGCTATACGCGGTTGGCGATCGACTGCTGGCGCTCCCGCAAAGGCCGAAGTTTTCGCGAGGCTGAAGTCGGATGATCTATTGCCAATGTCGACAATGGTCGAGCGGCTTGCACGAATCGAGTTCCGCGATAGCGACGATGATCCGATTGCATCGATTCCAGTCCCTGGCGGCAGTATTGAGATCACCGACGCGGGTGAAGTCGATACTGCGGCTGCCGATCAAAGGCGCGATCGTCAGCGGCAGCAAATCGAGCTTCAAATCGAACGCGCAAGCGCGAAGCTTGGGAACCCTGGGTTTGTCGACAAGGCGCCACCAGCTGTCGTCGAAGCTGAGCGAGAGAAGGTTGCTCGCTTAGAGGCGGAGTTGAAGGCTCTTTGAGCGGGGACTGGACTCCGAGCGAAGCGACCGAGTTCCTTCTGTCGCGAGAGCTGTTTGGAATCAAGCCAGGCCTTGAAAGGATGCGGTTACTTGCGCAAGAGCTTGGTAATCCGCAGGATCAACTACGAACAATTCATGTAGTTGGTACAAACGGCAAGTCTTCTACGACCCGTTATGCGGCTGCTCTTCTCTGCCAAATGGGCGTACCTGCCGGTGCTTACATCTCGCCGCACCTGATCGATTTCAATCAGCGGGTCCTACTTCCCTCGGTTACCGGTCGGATCCCGACTGAGGTCTCTGCGCAGCATTTTGCGGCAGCAGTCGAGCGTGTCGCCTCTGCTGAACAGCGAGTTGCTCCGAAGCTGCCGGAAGGAGATGTCGCAACTCAGTTTGAGCTCGTCACGGCTGCTGCGTTGCTCCTGAACAGCGAGTCGGGAGCAGACGTTGCAGTTCTGGAAGCGGGGCTTGGTGGCAGGCTTGACGCCACAAACATTCTCCGTGATGACGGAGTCGTCGCACTGACAGGCATTAGCCTCGATCACACGCGCTGGCTGGGGAATTCGTTTGAGGAGATTGCTGCTGAGAAGCTCGCAGTGCTTCGCACAGGCGGAAAACTCGCTGTTAGCGAAAGCGTGACCGAGGAGATACGCGGCCTTGCTAGGGAGCGGGCACGGCTTGTCGGTGCCCAAGTTCTTGAAGCAGGCCCGCTGCGGGGAGTCGAAGGGATGGCTGCGTTCGGCGATTTTCAGACGCGCAACCTGTCGCTTGCCGTCGAGGCTGTAGCTCTGCTTGAGGGAAGGGCAAGCGATCAGATCATCGGTACCGTCGCAGCCAACACATTGATCCCTGGCCGACTGCAGTGCATCGCGCAGAATCCAACGACCTTCATCGACAGCGCCCACAATCTCGAGGGCATTAACGTGCTAGCCGATGAAGTCAGGCGGCTGGCTGGCTCAAGAAAGGTGATTGGGCTGTTCGCCGTCCTCGATGACAAGGACGCGATAGGGATGCTAGCTGCGATGCTTCCGGCAATGGATGGCATCGTTGTAACCGAAGCTGACAATCCGCGCTCGCGATCGGCCACAAGCGTTGAGCGAGTGGCGAACGAGGTTGGATTCACTGAGGTCAGGGTGGCGACTGACCCAATGTCAGGACTCGAAGCAGCTCGCTCATGGGCTGGCAGGGATGGTTTCGTGATCGCTGCTGGATCGGTGCACCTCGCAGGTGACCTGCTGGCTGAGGGAGCAAGCCGGGTGGTGACGGCACTGTGAAGGAAGAGCCGCGCTTCAGCCGAATGATTGCCCTCGTCGCTGGTGTTGTGGCCGTAGTGATCCTCGTCTTCTTTGCTGTTGGCTATGCGCTCGGCAAGATTCTCCTTTGAGAATTTCGTGGGCCCTTGCACGGTTGCTTACGCGCGAGCAAAAAAAGCTGGCTCACGGTTAGACTGCTCTCACTTCTTGCCGCACACGGCGGCTCAAGAACAAGGAAATCTCTTTGACCCTCGTTACAAATCTTTTGATCGTTGTTGTGATCGTAATCTGGCTTGCGCTGGTTTATTGGACCTTTGCCGACGCGAGACGTCGGATCAGCGATCGATTCCTAATCGCCTGCGCCACATTGATCGCCTTGGTTCCGTTTGTTGGCTCGTTCATCTACCTAATTGTCAGGCCGCCTGAATACTTGGATGATGTCCGTGAGCGGGAGCTTGAGATGGCGGCTGCAGAGGCTCGGATTGCTGCTGCAACAAGCTCCGGCCCTGAGGGCCAAAGCTGCCCACACTGCGATCAGCAGATTGAATCGGATTTCATTCGTTGCCCCTCATGCCTTCGTCGTTTGCGAGAGCCATGCCCATCCTGCGAGAAGCCACTCGAGCCGGAATGGCGTATTTGCCCCTACTGCGAGGCTGATCCAAAGCAGTCTGCTCCTCGGGCAACTACGACTCGTAGGCGCCGTCCCGCTGCGGCAGCAACAGCCAGCGCAACGGCAAAGCCTTCGGAGAGCGACGCCGTTGATGCGGAGCCACGTCCGAAACGCGCTGCTAGGTCGACAACACGTTCTAGGGCGCGTTCGGCAGGTGCAGGAAGTCCCCAGGCGGCTCCAACCGATCCGGATGAAGGCGGCAAATCGGAGCCCGAAGCAGCAAACTGAAAGCTGTCAACCCGTTAGATGGGAAGCAGTCAAATGAACCGAAAGGCAACACCCTGATGGAACGTACCCTGATTCTTGTAAAGCCTGATGCATTCGCTCGTGGGCTTACCGGCGAGATCATCGCCCGCTTTGAAAGCAAGGGCCTCAAGCTCGCAGCGATCAAGTTAATGACTTTGGATGAGGAGACGGCCGGCCGTCACTACGACGAGCATCGTGAGCGCCCGTTCTTCGGTGAGCTTGTTGCCTTCATTACCTCTGCACCTTTGGTGGCGCTGGTTCTTGAAGGTCACGAGGCGGTTAGCGCGGCGCGCCAGCTGATTGGCGCAACAAACCCGCTCGAGGCCACGCCTGGCACGATTCGCGGTGATTTTGCGCTGGAGGTCGGCGAGAACATGGTGCACGGTTCGGATTCAACCGAGTCAAGCGCGCGTGAGATCGCAATTTTCTTTCCCGAGCTTGGCTGAGGTCTGAAGTCGCTGCGGCTGCTGCTGGCATCGGCATCGCCGCAGCGTCGGATGCTGCTCGAACGTGAAGGCATTAGTTACCTGGCCGAACCTTCGGGAATTGAAGAGTTAACTGAGGGATTCGATCCCCCCGAACTCGTGCTAGCTAATGCGTGCGCGAAGGCGCAGGCAGTTGCCGGACGCAGGCCGGATGCCGAGGCCATTCTCGGCGTCGACACTCTGGTCGCGCTCGGTACTCGAGTCTTCGGGCAGCCTGCCAACGCGGCTGATGCTAAAGCCACGCTGACGGCGCTCTCCGGCAAAACGCATCAGGTGCACAGCGGAGTCTGTCTGATAATCAATGGCAGTCAGCGAACCGGTATCGAAACGACCGCGGTTCGCTTTCAGTCACTGAGTGATCAGCAGATTGGTCAGTATGTCGCGACCGACGAGTGGCGCGGTAGAGCAGGCGGGTACGCGATCCAATCAGGTGGTCAACAGCTTGTTGAATCGGTTATTGGTGACCTTGACAACGTGATTGGTTTGCCATTACAGCTGCTCCTAAAGCTCGCTCCCGAACTCGCCATTAATTGACATCGGTGGCCGGTGCTGTGCAGCGTTCATCTGAGTGATCTTTCAGGCGCTACACTCGGCGGGCAGGGAATCCGGTACGCCCAACAGCGGAATCGGCCGTGTTCCCGGCCAATAAAACCGCAAAATGGGCTTCTTTTCAGACTTCTTTGGGCTTGGTGGCCGCGATATCGCGGTCGACCTCGGCACGGCCAATACTTTGGTCTATGTTCGCGGGCGCGGAATCGTCCTCTCGGAACCCAGCGTTGTAGCTGTCGATTCTAGAAACGGTGAGGTTCATGCGGTTGGCGTAGAGGCGAAGAGAATGCTCGGTCGCACACCAGGCACCATTTCTGCGATCCGTCCCCTTAAGGACGGGGTGATCAATGACTTCGAAGTTACAGAAGCGATGCTTCGCTACTTCATCCAGAGCGTTCATCAGGGGCGCTTCGTGCATCCGAGAGTTGTGGTCTGCGTCCCATCGGGGGTTACCGGGGTTGAGAAGCGGGCCGTTGAGGAAG
>JAPLCG010000093.1 GCA_026392385.1 Solirubrobacterales bacterium | reverse complement strand
TGGCGCCGTCAACATACTCCATCACCAGAAAATGAAGGTTGTCATCCTGGTCGATGTCGTAAGCGCGGACAATGTTCTGGTGGTCCAGGGCGGCGACGGCTCGGGCCTCCCGGTAGAATCGCTCCAGCGAAGACGGATCGCTCGCCTGCTCGGTTTCGGCCCGTACCTCAACTGCGCCACCGCCGCGGGCCCTTACAGCCTCAAGCGCCTTGCGTATATAAGCGGCTTGCGCCTCAAGATAGACGAGGATTGATCCACCCGAGGTATTTGTGTTTGGCCCGTACATCAGAAACATCGAAGGGAATCCCGGAACTGTCATCCCGAGATGGGCGTGAGGACCATCCGCCCAAGCATCACGAAGGTTCTGCTGATTACGACCGACGATCTCCATCGGGAACATGAAATCGTTTGTCTTGAAACCTGTCGCGTAGATAATGCAGTCAACCTCGTGTTCGTGACCATCAGCGGTGACAATCCCAGTTGGAGTGATTCCGGTTATTGCCGAATCAACGAGCTCGACATTGCTGCGTTGCAGCGCTGGTAGGTAGCCGGAGCTGAAAAGCACCCGCTTACAGCCGAACGTGTAGTCAGGCCAGACCTGACTGCGCAGTCTGTCGTTGCCGCGGAGTTGCCAGCGCATAAAAAGCGATGAGCGGAGCCGCCCAAGTAGGCCGAGCGTCCTCGGGTGACGGATCATCGCGGTGAGCGTTTCGCCGTACTCAAATATGAACTTGCGGCGGAAGCTCTGGAGTCCCGGCAGCCAGCGAATCGCCAGCGCGACTGGCTTTGGGTATGAGCGGTTGCGCCTCGGCATCATCCAATTTCCGGTCCGCTGGAAAACGGTCAGCCTTGCGCACTGCTGGGCTACCTCAGGGATTAACTGCACTGCGCTCGCGCCTGTACCGATTACCGCAATGCGTTTACCGCTCAAGTCGTAGTCGTGGTCCCACTCGGCCGAGTGAAAGCTGTGGCCGCTGAACGATTCGCCTCCTTCGATTTTGGGAAACGCTGGCTGGTGGAGTTGGCCGGTGGCGATCACAATCGCGTCGGCCCGGATCGTCGCTCCGTCAGAGCTAGTGACAGCCCACTCGCCAGACTGTTCGTCCCAAACGCAACTGGAGACTTTGGTGTCCGTGCGGATCAGCTCGTTGATCGCGTAATCACTGGCAACGTTCTCGATGTACTCAAGAATCTCGGGCTGGAGGGGGCAGAGGCGCTTCCAGTCGCGGCGCTGAGCGAAGGAATATGAATAGAGGTGGCTCGGCACATCGCATGCCGATCCTGGGTAGCTGTTGTACAGCCATGTGCCGCCGGGGCGTGGTCCAGCTTCAAGAATCTCAATATCTTCGATCCCGTTCGCCCTAAGCTCAATTGCCGCTGCAATACCGCCGAATCCGGCCCCGATAATTAAGACTCGCACGCTTGGCCGCTGGCCGATCACAATCAGAAGGGTACTGGTTGTGCCTAGCGCCATTTCAACTATTAGCCCCGGCGTCAGGTTGTCGATTGCACCGGATTAAAGGTGAGTCGTGAATCTTGACTTATACTTTGCTTTCTCCTTAAGTCGCCAATGCGAAAGTCGCTGATTAATGGGTTTCCTTCGAAATAGATCACGGCGTAAGGAATCTGAGGGCGGGGATGCCAACAGCCTTCAGCGGATCCTTGAAGATGAGCGTTCGAAAGGCGAGTCAGTCAACAGCGTCCTCGCGGCGGAGGTCCTTAACTCGATTGACGATGCCGTGATCCTCGTTGGTCTCGACGGCACGATTCAGTATTGGACATCGGCCGCCGAACGCATGTACGGCTGGGCGAGTGATGATGTGGTTGGGCGGCGCATTGAGATGGTCCTTGCGACCGAATTTCCAACTCCGATGGAGGAGATCAACAGCGCACTCTCTGAAGCAGGCGAGTGGAATGGCGACCTGATTGATCATCATCGTGATGGGCACGCCCTCACGGTGTTTAGTCGCCAGCGAGCCAGGCGCGGGCCTGACGGCGAAGTTATTGGCGTTGTCGAGGTGAATACCGATGTAACTGAGCGGAGGAGCGAACAGTTGAGAACGATTCGCCTTACGACAGTGCTTGAGGCGGTTGAAGAGGCGGTCGTCGGAATCGATCGCGATGGCGCAATCTCCGCGTGGAATCAGGGCGCCGAGCGGCTCTACGGGTATACAGAGCCAGAGGCTGTTGGGCGGAACGCGATCGACCTGCTTTCCGCAGAGGAAGACGCTAGTGCAAGAGCTGAGCGAGAGGCCAAACTTTTTGAGGGTGGTCTGACCGTCAAGAATGAGGTGCGGGATATCTGTAAGGACGGCAGAATCGTTGATGTGTCGGCGACAATCTCGCCGATCAAGGATGAGCGCGGTGTCGTAATCGGTTTGGCCCGAATCTGCCATGACATCACCGAGTACAGGCGGATTGAGTCGGAATTGAGGCAACTTGCGCATATCGATGCGCTTACTGGCCTATGGAACCGCAGGCGACTTGAGGGCGAGTTAGCGCAGAGAGTTAGCGACTACCACCGCTACGGACAGAGTTCAGCTGTCGTCGTATTTGATCTCGATGGACTCAAGGCGATCAACGACACGCATGGACATGTGATCGGTGACGACTACCTGCGGAGCCTGACCGAGCTTCTCGGTGAGCGGTTGCGTCGCGGCGACATGATGTTTCGCTACGGCGGTGACGAGTTTGTCGTTCTAGCGTCTGGGAGTGCAGACGGTTCGATCGGGAAATTCGCGGAGTCACTCCGCAAAGCGATCGCTGCTCATTCGCTGCCTGCCCATGACGTTGTCGTCACCTGTACGGCGAGCATTGGAGTGGCGGATGTGTCGCTGACCGTTAGCCCCGGCCAATCTGAGTTGCGAGGCGGCACCGATGACTGGGCGCGGGGTGCTGGAGACTGTCTGATTGAGGCGGCGGATATGGCTATGTACGAAGCTAAGCAAGCTGGCGGTAACTCGGTGCGAATTGCGTCGCCAAGCGGTATCACTACTTTCGCTGATTGAACTGGCGATTCAGGCCGAGTTCACTCTCGTTCTGCGTGAGCTTCGGCTAACAGCAGGTTGAGGTCAAGAGGGCCTGTGAACATCGCAAGCGTTCCGTCGGCCTCGCGCGGCCAGGCCTCGGGTGGGCGGTAGGTGTAGAGCTCGAGGCCGTTGCCATCTGGATCGGTCAGGTAGAGCGCTTCACTGACGCCATGGTCGGATGCTCCCTCTACGGGAATGCCGTGATCCAGTAGCCGTTGCAGAGCGATGCCAAGCGCTCGACGGTCTGGGTAGAGAATTGCCGCATGAAAGAGCCCGGTGGTCCCTGCTGGTGGTGGTGAGCCGCCGCGACTCATCCAAGTGTTGAGCCCAATGTGATGGTGGTAGCCATCAACCGACAGAAACGCGGCCTCATTTCCGACCCGTTGGGTCAACTCGAACCCGAGCGCATCGCGGTAGAAGCTAATCGCACGATCAAGATCCGCCACCTTTAGATGGATATGTCCAAGCCGGGTTCGTGGGTCGAGTTGAGTATTCACTCACTAAAGATTAGCAAAGTCGCAGAGCAGAGACAATCTGGCGCACGGTAGGCTCGCCCGGCGCCATCGGCGCTGGACTCTTAAATCAATCGGGAGGGGCGCACAGTGGGCAACTTTGAAGGCAAGACGGTTTTCATGTCAGGCGGAAGCAGAGGCATCGGCCTCGCAATCGCTGAGAAGCTTGCGAGCGAAGGGGCGAACATCGCGCTGATTGCCAAGACCGATAAGCCTGACCCACGGCTTCCGGGCACGATTCACACCGCTGCTGAGGCAATCGAGGCTGCCGGTGGCAAGGCACTCCCAATTGTTGGCGATATCCGTGACGAGCAGTCAGTGCTGGCAGCGGTCGCGAAGACTGTCGAGACTTTTGGTGGGATCGACATCTGCCTGAACAACGCATCGGCGATCAACCTCTCGGCGCCAGGCGAGCTGCCGAGCAAGCGCTACGACCTGATGATGGACATCAATTCACGCGGAACTTTTGTTGTAACGCAGGCATGTCTTCCTCACCTGCGTGAGTCGTCCAGTGCTCATGTGCTGACCCTTTCGCCACCACTGGATCCAGATCCCAAGTGGCTTGCAACTCACGCGCCCTACACGCTCTCCAAGTACGGGATGTCAATGCTGACACTTGGCTTCGCAGCGACCGAGCGCGAGAACGGCGTCGCAGCCAACTGCCTCTGGCCGCGCACAATCATCGCAACGGCAGCAGTCCAGAACCTGCTTGGCGGCGATGAGGCAATGAGCCGCGCCCGCACACCAGAGATTCTTGCCGATTCGGCAGCAGTGATTCTCGCCCGTGACCCGAAGGAATGCAGCGGTAACACATTGCTCGACGACGAAGTGCTGATCGAGGCGGGAATAACCGACCTGAGTGTCTACCGCGCAACCAGTGACGGCGACCTGATTCTTGACGTCTTCGTTGACGGCTGGGGTGGGCTTGGCCCGAACGGGCCGATCGCATAGCCGCGAGGGAGAAGCTGGTCGAAAATCCGGGAATGCGTTGATTCGCGACATGTCGTCGCGACGCGCGGTAACATTCCATTGACTCACGAGTCAACTTTCGCGAAACCTGATTGAAAGGAACCATCGCCCAATGGCCACCACAGCACCTGAACCAACCTCCGACGCAGCCGAAGAGAAGCCACCTGTCGCCTTCTCACTTGAGCTTTCGCAGGAGCAAAAGGACGTAAAGGAATGGGTCCACGGCTTCGCCGAGGGCGTTGTTCGCCCAGCCGCCCACGAATGGGACGAGCGCGAAGAGTTCCCATGGGAGATCGTTCAGGAGGCAGCCAAGATTGGTCTCTATGGCTTCGAAGCAATGATCCAGTTCTTTGGTGATGAGACCGGCCTTTCAATGCCGCTCGTCAATGAGGAGCTCTTCTGGGGCGATGCTGGAATTGGCATGTCAATCATGGGTACCGGACTCGCAGTCGCAGCGATTGCAGGTCAAGGCACGCCAGAGCAGATGGGTGAGTGGGTACCGCAGTGCTACGGCACGCCGGATGACCTGAAGATCGCATCGTTCTGTGCATCTGAACCTGACGCTGGCTCGGATGTCTCCGCACAGCGGACAACTGCCAAGTACGACGAGGCCACCGATGAGTGGGTGCTCAACGGTCAGAAGTCATGGGCAACGAACGGTGGAATCGCCAACATTCACGTGGTTACGGCAACAGTTGATCGCGAACTTGGCTCGCGTGGCCACGCAGCATTCATCATTCCCCCAAATACAAAGGGTTGCGAGCAGGGCGCGAAGGTCAAGAAGCACGGCATCCGCGCATCGCACACCGCCGATGTTCACCTTGATGATTGCCGCATACCCGGAAGCTGCCTGTTGGGTGGCAAGGAGAAGCTCGATGAGCGTCTCGCACGAGTCCGTGAGGGCAAGAAGGGCAAGGGTCAGGCCGCAATGCAGACCTTTGAGGCAACCCGCCCAACCGTCGGCGCCCAGGCACTCGGGATCGCCCGTGCGGCCTACGAGTACTCACTTGAGTACGCAAAGACCCGCGAGCAGTTCGGTCGCCCAATTATTGACAACCAGTCGATTGCCTTCGACCTCGCAGATATGGCGATGGAGATTGATGCAGCCAGGTTGCTGGTATGGCGTGCAGCATGGATGGGACGCACAGGCGTTGAATTCAAGAACGCTGAGGGCTCAATGAGCAAGGCGAAGGCCGGCGAGGTCGCTGTCAAGGCTACTGAGCGTGCAATCCAGATCCTCGGTGGCAATGGTTACACCCGCGAGTACCCGGTCGAGCGCTGGCACCGTGATGCGAAGATCTACATGATCTTCGAGGGAACCTCAGAGATTCAGCGAGTAGTCATCTCCCGCGCAATCAGTGGGATGCGCCTCCGCTAGAAAGTTTCCAAAGCCCTGCTGAGAGCCTGCAATTATGCTCTCAGCAGGCGGTTTTGGTTCGCAATTGAAGGGTTTGGCCGTTAGGCTTGATCGCAATGTACCGACCCGAAAAGGGCCGGCCGCGAGTGCGAATACTGATCGCATTGGTGTTCGGCTTGACGATCGCTGCGATGGCGCTGCCCTCAACCGGTTCTCCAGACACGCCGCGACGAGTTGGCGCCAAGCAGGCTGCCGTTGCCAACTGGCCGATGCGGATCAGTGCAGCAAGACTTGTTCAGAACGGTCCAACCCTCCAACTTGAGATTGCAACAGCCGGTCCGTTCTCCTCGGCGGCAATGAGCGCAGCCCGTGGCCGGATGCTCTGCCTTGAGATCCTGCGACCAAGCAGCGGGCCGTCAGTCAGGCAGATTTGCCTGCGAGCAACTGATGGGAAGGCCGAGATGGTCCGCCAGGAGCTGCGGCCGAGCGGATCAGTCAAGTCAACAAGGACTCTTACTGCTCGGGTCAGCCGACCGTCTTCGCGTCGGCTCGTAGCCCACTTTACGCCCGCTAGCGTCGGTTTGGGCGTCGGCCTCTACCGCTGGCGGGTGCACTCACAGTGGACCGACTCTCAAGACTGTTCATCGAGCCCCTGTGTGGATTTCAAGCCGAGCGCTGCTGCACGGGCGAGGATTGTCGTGCCACGGCTAGTTGGTTGCAGAGCCACTGGCGCGTCGTATCGAGGGACCGGCAGTCGATCCTCACGAATGGTCGCGATGAGCTTTGACGATGGACCTTCGAATTGGACACCGTCGATTCTCGATTCACTGCGCCGCCATCACGCACATGCGACCTTCTTTGAGGTTGGAAACCAGATGGGTGGGCGAGCCGCCATACAGCGTCGCATCCTCGCCGAGGGCAATTCGATCGGCGATCACTCCTGGTCGCATCCTGTCCTCTCTGGTGGAGGCGCATTTGCAGTCTCGGAGGTTGGGAGAACAAAGTCTCGAATTAAGCAGCAGACAGGCTTCACGCCATGCCTGTTTAGGGCTCCCTATGGGGCAGTATCTGGCAATCTGATCGAGTTGGTCAGACAACGTGGGATGCTGACAATCCAGTGGGATGTGGACCCGCAGGATTGGGCGCGACCTGGAACTGGAGCAATAATCTCGCGGGTACTTTCGCAGACTCGCCGTGGCTCGATTATCCTTATGCATGATGGTGGTGGCGATCGCTCGCAGAGCGCTGCTGCGGCCGAATCAATCCTCGCGACGCTTGAGCGGCGAGGGGTGAAGGTCGTTTCAGTTGAAACCCTTCTAGGACTCGCACCGGTTTATCGATGATTAGCCAACTCAAATACACAGCTGTTGCGGTACTTGCTGTGCTTGCTTTCGCAGTAGTTCCAGCTGCTGCGACCGCATCAAGTGGGGGAACGAGTCCCGGTGATACTCGACCACCTTCGTCGGCCTCAGTGAAGCGCGCCAAAGCACTTAGTGGAGCGCGGATTCTGCGTGGCGTGCAGATAACCGAGTACTACCCAGCCCCTGAGAAGTGGTTCCGTGGCAAGCGAGTTTCGGCTCCAGGAATTACAGGCAAACACCGTATCGACTGGCTCTATTCAGCTAGAGGGCTGCCAATGGAGGGCGACGGTGTCGACCTCAGTGGCAAGCGTTGGCACTATGAAGGTTCACAGGCGGGCGGATGGGTAAATCGCAGCGGTAACGGATCTGGGGCAACCGGG
>JAPLCG010000096.1 GCA_026392385.1 Solirubrobacterales bacterium | reverse complement strand
TTCAAGAGTGACTACGGACTTTGGAAGCTGCTGACCTATTTCAATCAGGTCGCATTCCTACTTTGGACGATTGGCTTGCGGGCCCGACTGTTTGGTGGCCGCTGGCGAATTGCCTACTTTGTTGGTGCTGTCTCGCTTGTTCCATATGTGTTCACTGGCGACCGAACGCTGATCCTCACCTCGCTGATCTGGATCGCTCTCTTCCACCTCCTTTGGCGACCACCGGCCCAGCCGAAACGCTTCGCAATGCTGATTGGGATCAGCGCGATTGCGCTAATAACCGTCTTCAGTCTGCTTGGCGCGAGGGTTGGAAAAACGATTGATGCCCATCCGGAGATCTCCACTCGTATGACCACGCAGACGCTCAGTGTGCTCGCGCTGCCATACGTCTACCTAACAGGAAACACGCCGACCTTTTCGCAACTGATCAAGGATCCAATCCGCCCCCATACCGACGGCAAGCTGACATTCCTTCCGCTTGTCAAGGTTGCGCACAAACTCGGTATTGGAGCTACTCCACCGGAACAGGTCGGTGCCTTCTACCCGATTCCGTTTGACACCTTCAACAATTACGGCTGGCTGGGCAACATCTACCTCGACTTTGGGCTGATTGGCTGCCTAGTAGTGCCACTGCTATTTGGCTTCCTCGCCTGTTGGCTGGTGCTGCTCGCGCTGCGCAAGGGATCGCTGATCGCAATCTGGTTTGGCTCGCTTGCACTGTTTGTAGTTGCCTACACGCCGCTGATCAACAAGCTTGCGAGCACACTCGTCTGGCAGTACATGCTGCTCGGGCCGCTGATTGTTCTGATCGTGCGCGACAAACCAACTCCGCGCGAAACAGTCACCGCGCTTCGCAGGAAGTTTGCCGGCCTACCGAAAGCTGTTCGCATTTCAACCGTGGCGGCCAGCCTAATTCTGCTGCTGGTCCTCGCAGCGCTGGCAGCGACGCGCTCAGAGCGCCAGACAACGCCACCGCCGCTCGCCGCGACCGTTGCACACGCCAAGTTGCTTGCCCTGAAGACTGAAGAATCGGGAGTGCTGCCAGGCGCCTACGCACTGGCTTCGCGACTGCACGCCGCCGATCCAGCCCACATCTATCGCCAAATGTGCCTGCAAGGCTCCGAACCGGCGACCAGCGGTGTAATTGGAGTTTTCACGGAGGGTCCCGTTCTGCGCCTCGCAACGCGGGACAGCAGCGGCAGGCTGATCGACAGTGCCCCCGCCCCGATCGACCTTGCCAACGCGACTACGGCAGCAGTCCTTAGACCCGTTAACCGCGACTACGAGCTGCTGCTAACTCCAGACAATGTGCTCGGTAATGCCGTCGCAAACCTCAGCCTGCCAAGTAGTCCGAAGATTGGAGCAACCGCCGAGCTTGAGTTCCGCTCTCGCGATCTTTCGCTCCTGAGAGATGCTCACCCATATGTCGTTCTTGGCTACTGCACGGAGACAGTCCAACCCGGGCGGCGCCGCAAGGCGTTGGCGATCCCAATTTCGGCCGGAGCAGCGAACAACGGATCGCGAACCTATCGTGCAACAACGAAAGCCACGAAACCCGGTTTCGCTCTAATCGGTGTCTTTGCAGACAGCCCTGAATCGGCCGCCAGGATGCGCAATTCGATCGTCGGTGGCTACCGGCTGACGATTAGTCCGCCGGCCGGCTGACGCTGACCCAGACGCCAACGCCAAGGCGGCTTGAATCAAGCAAGCGATTGACGATTCCTTCGGCAGAAAGAACCGAAGACTTCGTGTCCCAAGTCGGCGCTGGCGCATCGCCGAGGTCAACAATCTCACCGGCAGGGCGTGAGGCCCGCGCGCCATCAAGGAAGGCTACGAGGTCGCGGCCAAGGCCAAAGTAGTGAGTTCCGCTCACCTGCAGGCCATTGCTCTCAAGTATCCGCTCAAGCGATCGCCCGCTCCAGTATGTGAAGTGGTCGTCAACGACCATTGACCAGCGCATCCCCCGCAGCCTTGCGACAAGAGACTTGCGGTTTAGCGTTGTTATCTCACCACTCCCACCCGGAGCGATCAGATTCGCGAAGCGCTTGGCAAAGTCGATTGGTGTCGGCGTGTGCTCAATTGAGTCCCACGAACAGACAACATCGAAGCTTCCCCACTCGATGTCATCAACCTCTTCAAGAGTGCCCTGCCAGACGACCGCCCCACCCTCACGAGCCTTGGCAACCGCTGATGGGTTCATCTCGATTCCGAACGGTTGCCAGCCGCGTTCCGCAGCTAGCTTGATGAACTGACCATCAGCACAGCCAACATCAATCATGCGATTACGCCCAGGTGCTGGTGGGCCAATCGCGTCAAGTCGTCGTTCGAACAGGACACGCTTACGCGACTCAATCACTTCGAAATATGCGGCGACGTCGTACCCCTGATCAACATACTTCTCATAAACCTGGTCGCGGGGCTGAGGATTGCTGTAGACGACGTCGCAATCGAGGCAGCAGTAGAGGGTCAGTTTCGTCCCGGTAGTGACCGACGATGAGCGACGCCCAAGCGCCGATGAGGGACGGGTACCACGCTCGCCATGGAAGCGCTCCCGCTGCGATCCGCAGGCTGGGCATGCCTCCAGACGGAATCCGCCAGCCGGCGGCAGTTGCTCAGACATACAGGTGAGATTACTAAGTCGCTTGTTGCGCAAAGCTTGGCAGTGCGCGAAACAGACCATTGCGCGCAACTTTCAGCGGCGCGTGTAACAGTAGTCGCGTGGGCTTTAGTGGAAAAATCGGCTATGCAGCTAACAGCAGCGACCTCAAGCACCCCGCGGACCGTCGGCGCTTCCCCGTCTGGGCCGAGAGCCGCGGAGTTGACTGGGAAATCGCCGACCCATCGAAGCAATATGACCTCGTAGTTGTTACGCCAAGGGCTGACCTAAACCTCTGGCGTACGAAGACCTCGGGTCGATCGAAGTTGATTTTCGACATGGTCGACTCCTACCTGGCGATTCCAGCTACGAATGTAAAGCAGGCGCTGCGCGGGCCAGCAAAGTTCCTCGCGGGCGAAGCCAGCACCCCCTTCTACAGCTACCGCAAGGCGATTGAACGGATTGTCGAGCAGGCAGACGCAGTGACCTGCGCAACGCCAGAGCAGGCTTCTGCGCTGGTTCCCTTCAATGGCAATGTCCATTCAATTCTTGACATTCATAGCGGTCTCATCAGGAGCATCAAGGATGACTACGCCGCCCATCAGCCATTCAGGCTGGTCTGGGAGGGTCTCGGAACGAATGTTCACTGGTTTGAACTGATCGCGCCGGTTCTAGCCGAAGTCGCCCAACAACACCCAATCTGTCTGAACATCATCTCCGACATTGAGTTTCACGAATTCGTCCAGAAGTTTGGTCGCCGGCGAGTTGCAGCAATCACCGCCGATTTTGCCGAGGATGTAAGGCTCTACCAATGGAGCGAAGACTTCCTCTCGCTGATTGCAACGAACTGCGATCTGGCAGTGATTCCGCTACCGGTCGATCGTGCCTATGCGACCGACAAGCCTGAAAGCAAGTTGGTCTCCTTCTGGCGAATGGGATTGCCGGTCGTTACAGCTGCTACCCCCGCTTACAAGAGAGTTATGAGCGACGCCGGGCAGGAACTTACGTGCCTTGATCAGCAGCAGTGGCTGAACGCGATCACACGAATGATTGAGGATGCTGGTGAGCGTGAACGAGCTGGGCGCGAAGGTCGCCGCTACGCGGATCAGGTCTATGGCGAGGCGCAGCTGCTGGCTCGCTGGGACTCGGCAATTGAGTCGCTTGAGACGGGCTCCGGTCGCTCTCGTGCCACGGACGCATAACCGGGCGCAATAAGTCATGATTGGAACCCAATGCGAGTACTAATCACCGGCGGTGCAGGATTTATTGGTTCACACCTCAGCGACGCGCTGCTCGCACGCGGCGACAGAGTCCACATCCTTGACGATCTGTCGACCGGATCAATCGAGAACTTCCGCCACCTGCGCGAGAACCCAAACTTCGAATACACGATCGACAGCTGCACAAACAAGCCGGTCGTAGCAGAGCTCGTTGACGAGGCAGACGTCGTATTCCACCTTGCCGCCGCAGTTGGCGTTGAACTAATCGTCGAGTCGCCAGTGCGGACAATCGAGACGAATGTTCACTGCACCGAAATTGTTCTCTCGGCAGCAAGCAAGAAGCACACACCTGTTCTGGTCGCATCAACCTCCGAGGTCTACGGCAAGTCAACTGAGCTGCCCTTCCGAGAGGACGGGAACCTCGTGATGGGCGCAACTGACATCGGTCGCTGGTCGTACGCCTGCTCTAAGGCAATCGATGAGTTCCTTGCGCTTGCATACTGGAAGGAGCGCAAGCTGCCAACCACGGTCGTTCGGCTGTTCAACACAGTCGGCCCACGCCAGACCGGCCAGTACGGAATGGTGATCCCCAAGTTTGTCCGCTCAGCTCTTTCAGGCCGTGACCTGCATGTCTACGGTGATGGCCAGCAGTCACGCTGCTTCTGCCATGTCGGCGATGTAGTCCAAGCGCTCACCGGACTGATGGACGATCAGAGCAATGTTGGGCGCGTATTCAACGTTGGCTCAACTGAAGAGATCACGATCCAGGCTCTCGCCGAACGGGTCGTCGAGTTTTGCGATTCAAGCTCGGAGATTGTCAGCCTCTCTTACGAGGAGGCTTATGAGGAAGGCTTCGAGGACATGATGCGACGCGTACCTGACACAAGCCGCATCAAGGATGCGCTTGGCTGGCAGCCAACGCGCAGTCTCGACGACACCCTTGGGGACATCGTCGAGCACGAAACGACAAGCCTCCAGGCTTAGGCGACCATGTCGCTGGAGCTTCGGCTGCTCCTGTCGGTCGGGCTTGCGTTCGCGCTGGTTCTGATCGCGACTCCCTATGTAATCCGGCTAGCCAACCGGCTTAACTTCCAGGACAAACCGGCAGCCGGATACAAGGATCACGGTCAGCCAACCCCGTATCTCGGCGGGTTAGCGGTGATGGGCGGCTTCATCATCGTAGTCGCGCTCTTGAGCGGCAGCCCAAGTAGAACGCTGCCTGTGATCGCAGGAATAGTCGTGCTTTGGGCGCTTGGCACGGTTGATGACCGCCGACCGGTCTCACCAGGACTTCGAGTACTTGTTGAGGCGGCACTCGCAACTGCGCTCTGGGCACTGGACCTTGGTTGGAACCTCGGCCTTGGCAGCGCGCTCGATCTGATCCTGACGATCCTCTGGGTGCTAGCGGTTGTCAACGCGATCAACCTGTTCGACAACATGGATGGTCAGGCCAGCACAATGGCACTTGTCATTTCGATTGGCATCGGCCTACTCGGCCTCGCCGAAGGTGACCAGTGGGTCGCAGTTTCGGGCGCTGCGCTTGCCGGCTCATGCCTTGGATTCCTGCGCTACAACCTTGCCTCTCCAGCAAAGATCTTCCTTGGCGATGGCGGCAGCATGCCGCTGGGGTTCGCGCTTGCCGCACTCGTCATGATCGGTGCTAGCGAATCAGCGGCCGCAGCACAGGCACTCGCGATGGGCGTCCTATTCGTAGGTGTGCCTGCGCTTGATACGGCGCTCGTGATCGTCTCGCGACGCAGGCGGGGCATCTCGGTTCTAACCGGCGGGCGCGACCACCTGACGCACCGCAGCCGTGAACGGCTGCGGACGGCAACAGCCGTAGCTTTCGCGTTGGGTGGTTCGCAGGCAGTCCTTGCTGCCCTCGCGCTTGCGTCCTACAAACAGGGATCAATCGCGCTTGTAATCGTGATCCTCTTCTACCTGCTGGCGGCCGGAGGATTGATCATCTTCCTTGACCGCCGCACACTTCCAGCCGGGAACGAGACAGCCGCGGCCGAGCCCGACAAGCCCTCCGAACCACCATCAGCGCTCGCTGCGCTACTTGCAAAAATCCCTTGGGAGACCGCGGCGATTGTGCCGCTTGCGGCTGTAATTGCCGCATCGCCGTGGTACTTCGGCGGCTACGGGATAAGTCTGTGGGCTCCGGGCGGGCTAGTCCTACTCGTCGTCCTGATGGCCTTGGTTAT
>JAPLCG010000166.1 GCA_026392385.1 Solirubrobacterales bacterium | reverse complement strand
CTCGACGGTCCCGTACCTACATACTCGGCCCAAATCGTTTCTTCCGAGATCAACGAGCATCACATGTTCAGCCCGTTCCTTCTCATCGAGTAGCAACTCACTTGCGATCTGCCGGTCCTCATCAGGGGTATCCCCTCGTGGCCTTGTTCCTGCGATTGGTTTAGTGCTAACTCGTGACCCGCTGACGGTCAGCAGCGGCTCAGGGCTGGCACCGGCAACCTCAAAGTCACCGAAGTCGAGGAAGTACATGTACGGGCTCGGATTTACGGCCCGTAGCCCTCTGTAGATCGAAAACGCAGACAGCCCGGTCTCAGCTGACCAGCGCTGGGAGGGAACAACCTGGAAGGCGTCTCCAGCATGTACATATTCGATGATCTTCGAGACCATCTCCTTAAAGCGTTCAGGCCCGGTATTTGAAACGAAGTCAGGCTGTTCGTGCTCAACCAAGTTGCTGGCAGGTAACGGCTGAGCTAGCAGCGAGCGGATCGACGCAATCGTATCCACGGCGTTGTCCCAACTCTCGCCGGGATCGCCGTCAGACGAACGAATCAGAGAGAAGACCGACAGCGTGTTGTGCAGGTGGTCAAATACAACCATTGCGTCGGTCAACATCAGGGCCATGTCTGGCAGCCCAACCCCGTCGGGGTTTGGGGGACCTAGCGGCTCAACGGTCCGCACAAGGTCGTAACCGAACATTCCAACCGCACCACCCGCAAACGGCGGCATCCCTACAACCGGTGCGATGTCGTGATCGTCAGCTGCTTCTCTAGCAATGTCGAACGGGTCTCCCGGATCACCGAGCGACCAGCGAATCACTTCACGCGGCCGGTAGCCAATAAACGAGTAGCGACCGACCCGCTGACCACGTTCAGCTGACTCAAGCAGGAAGGCCGGCTGATCACCGCGCAGTTTCAGAAAGGCCGAAACTGGCGTTTCGCAGTCCTCAACAACCGTGTGCAGGACCGGAACGATCGAATGTTTGCCAGCCAGCCGGATCGCTTCCTCGCGCTGCGGAACGACAGCTGCCGCAATCCTTGATCGATCTGATTCAGCCATCGGAGCGCTCCGAAAGAACTTCAGCAGCGTCAGCGAACGTGAGTCCGCGGCTATGCATCAAGACCGCAAGATGATAGATGAGGTCTGCGGCCTCTTCACTGACTCGCCGCTCGGACTCCTCGCGCGCCGCCCGACCAACTTCCTCTGCCTCCTCCTCGACCTTCGCCGCGTTTAGGGCAGCGTCGTCGAGCAGAGTGACCGTGTACGAGCCAGCAGGACGACTCAGCTGCCGTTCGGCGATCGTTCGCTCAAGCTGCGGTAACACTTCATGGCTAGCTGGCGGCGAGATATCACCACGGTAGAAACAGGTGCGTTCGCCTGTGTGGCAGGCCGGACCGGACGGTTCAACGAGCGCTAACAGAGCATCGCCGTCGCAATCAATGCGAAGAGCTTTTACTCGCTGCGTATTACCGGAGGTTGCTCCCTTATGCCAGATTTCCTGCCGTGAACGGCTGAACAGATGAAGCTCGCCGCTTTCAATCGTCTTCGCTACAGCCTCAGCATTGGCGTAGGCGAGTATCAGAACCTCGCCCGAAGACCAGTCCTGTACCACGCAGGGGACCAATCCCTGCTCATCGAAGCTGATCTCACCTGTATCCACGGAGATGCCGATCGTAGCGACCTAGAGCCAACAACAGCGGTGACGGCAGTGTCGCTGCGCCAGTGCACATCAGACGCCAGCGGCGACAGGCTGCTGAATCTCAGCGGCGCTGCCAGCGTCAGCGAACGACGGCGACGCCTGGTTTAGGTACCAACCGAAGGCCCGACGCACAATCCAAGGCCTTGACATCACCGCTAGAAAAGCCGAAAGGACTCTCGGCGGAAGGGCTGGCAGCAACTGCTGGAGCAGCAGCGTCAGCGAATAAAACCGTGAGTGTGAGGAGCTGAAATCCCGATATTTAACGAGCGCCTCTGCCAGGGGCTGCTTGCCCTCGAGAACTGCGCGAATCTCGCGCCCGCAGGCTATTCCGAAGTAGAACGCTGGGCGAATCCCCTCGCCAGATAGAGGAACGCAGTGACCGGCGCTGTCGCCAACAAAGAAAACTTGGTCGCCGGTTGCATCGCGAAGTCTGTGCGGGAACCAGTTCCCCTGATAGTTAACTGCGTCGCAATCGAGGCGAGATGCGAGTTCAACCACCGGCTCTCGAACATGATCACGTGGCAGGTAGCTGCCAATTCCTACACGCCGTTCTCCACCAGCCGGGACGCTCCAGCCGTAACCCCTGCCAACTAGCGAGCGATCAATCCAAATATCGAGATCCTCGCCACGATCGTCGTGAGGGTGCACCTCTAGACCTCTCGACAGCGGGGCATCTGGCGGTTGATAGCCCTCGCGGTCGAGCACCCTCCGCCAGCCGAGGGCATCAACGATCATTCCAGCCCTAATGATCCCCCGATCGGTCTTGATACCTCCTTCAACCAGCGACTCAACCTTTGCGGTCTCAAATCTGGCTTGACCACATTGCCGCCAAAGCTCTTGACATAGCTGTCGGTAATCGAAAGAGGACCAACTCCATGGCAACGGATACCGCCAGCGCCCGTGTGGCGTAGCGAAACTCATCGCCGGAATCTCCTGGCGAATCGATCGCTCAAGACCGAGCGCCAGTAACCACGGCGTCGGCGCTGCGCAGGCTGAGGTTGCCCGCTCACCAATCTCATAGCGATCAACTACGAGCACCCTCGCAGCACTGTTTGCTAGTTCCCGAGCCACAGCCAGCCCAGCGAAGGAAGCACCGCAAATGAGGACATCAACCTCTGTGCCTCCTAGGTCGGTTCTTTCGCTACCGCGAGCCGTCGCACGAACAGCCATCAATCAGCCTCTCAACCCGAGGAATGCTGCGCTAACGAGTCCGACTGGCGAGAGACTCGCCCGCTTGCCAGTTACGTCGAATCCAAGGCTCTCAACGCGATCAAGGGTCCGCAGGTAGATAGCCCGCGCAAAGGTAATTCCCCTACGAACGCTTGGGCTGACGCTGAGCGCACCATCTTCACCCTCACTGAACAGAACACGTGCTCGGAAAACCTGGCGCTCAACAACAGCGCGGAGTCCTGCCTCGGCTGGCCGACCGCTGACGATCACTGGATCTACACCGGCGGCAATCAGTTCGTCAGCCGGAAGGTAGAGGCGGCCGAGGGCTAGATCCTCGGAAAAGTCCCGAATAAAATTAGTTAGCTGAAATGCCAGTCCGAGACGAGCAAAGCTAGCGCGCGCCTCCCGTGGAGCACCAAGCAACGGCGCCATGATGCGGCCGACTGAGCCGGCGGAACCCTCCATATAGGACTCAAGGTCGCTCCAGTCAACAATCCGCAGCGGCTCGATATCCCGACGCATTGAGTTTAGGTATGGGCCAAGTTCGTCAAGTGGAAGATCATGAGTTCGAGCAGCGTCAGCGATCGCATTGACAGACGGAGTACGCACCTTCTCGCCTGATCTCGCGGCAGCTAATTCCAACTCCAGGTCATTGAGTGCTGCGAGGCGTTCAGCTGCCGAGTCCGCACGCCTTGGACCATCAACTATTTCATCGGCAGTTCTTACAAACCCATAGACAGCATGGACAGACGGTCGAATTTCAGCCGGCAGCCTCCGTGTTGCTAAATAAAAGGTCGGGTCGTGACGCCGCTGCATCTTCCTGCAGAGGTCATATGCCTCCTCAAGGGATTTATTACTGCTTGCAGTGGCCATGTCCGTCATAGTCGCATAAGCAGTGAACCAATTCCGAAACAGAGAACTGATTGTCGTCACTGGTAAAGGCGGCGTTGGACGCACAACGATCTCAGCGGCGATTGGCGTTGCAGCAGCGTCTGCCGGCAATAGAACTGTCATCTGTGAGGTGAGTGGCCAGCAAAGCATTCCAGCCGCATTTGGCGTTGAGCCACAGCCGCTGGGCAGTGAGACAACTCTCGGACCAAATTTGGCTTCGATCACAATCGACCCAGACGCAGCTCTACAGGAGTGGATTCGCGCGCAGGCTGGTGCAGCCGTAGGGCGCGCCCTTGGTGCTAGTCGATCGTTCGCGCACTTCGTTGCTGCAGCTCCAGGTGCCCGTGAAATGGTCACTATCACCAAAGCTTGGGAACTTGGCCCGGGCAGGAGATGGGGACGCGGAAAGGTTGAGCATGACCTTGTTGTTGTTGATGCGCCAGCGTCCGGTCATGGAACTGCGATGCTGACTGCACCACGAACCTTTGCCGACATTGCGGGCAGCGGCCCGGTCAAAGAACAATCAGAGCGAGTCTGGGACCTACTCACCGATCCGATCCGCTCAATGCTCGTCGCTGTGACCACTCTCGCCGAGCTACCGGTCTCCGAAACAGTCGAGCTGAACAGCTGGTTGAAAGAGAAGCTGGATCGCCCGCTTGACCTCGTGGTTGCCAACCGCATCGGTCCGCCTGGGTTCAGCAGATCGGAAATGAAGCTGATTTCTTCCGCTGTCGATTCCGAGGCGCTACCGAGCGGCGCCGCCAAGGCTGCCGAACTTAATAGCGCAAGAGCTTCGATCGAATCAGCACACCTTGCGGAGCTACAGAGTGGGCTTGACGCGCAAACAACAGTAATTAAGTTGACGGAGGCATCGGCTGGCACAGAGAGCAGTGCTCTCGTTGAACAGCTCGCTGAACAGCTGACTAAATCGCTGCCGAACTGACCTCCCGTCAGTCAATCCCCAGCCGGTCGAGCAGCGCTTCATCGCCGCGCCAACCGCGGCGCACTCGTACGCGCAGATCGAGGTGAACCGGCCCGTCGACCAACTGCTCAATCTCCGCTCGGGCTGCAGTGCCGACTGCACCAATCATCTTTCCTGCACGACCAACGACGATTCCCTTCTGAGATTCAGCCTCTACAAAAATTGTTGCTCGAATAATCGTCATTCCGTCGCGTCGCACTGTCAGCTCTTCCACCTCTACCTCAACTGCATGTGGCAACTCCTGCCTAGTTCGCGCGAGTACCTGCTCTCTTACAAGCTCAGCTAGGTGAATTGCGAGCGGCTGATCACTAACGGAATCCTCTGGGAACAGGAACGGTCCTTCCGGAACTCGATCGACAAGCTGGGCGAGCAGGTCGGCGATTCCCTCGCCCGTTCGCGCGCTTACAGGCACGATCTCGTCGGCTATCTGAAGAGCTCCAATCGCCCCCAACACGCGTACAAGAGTCGGCGCTGAGACTCGATCAATCTTGTTGACAGCAGCGACTACCGGGACATTTGCCTTGCGAAGAAGTCCAGCAATAAAACGGTCGCCAGCGCCTACCCCTTCATGTGCATTGACAACGAACAGAACTGCATCGGTCTCACCGAGTTCCCGCTCAACGCGCCGTTGCATCCGCGAAGTCAATGCGTCAAGTGGCCGCTGAACACCTGGCAGGTCTGTGAGGACAAGTTGAGATTCCTTATCAGTGACAACACCGCGCACTGCCCGACGGGTGGTTTGGGGCCGCACGGAAACGATCGTTACCTTCTCGCCAACAAGCCTGTTCGTAAGGGTGCTCTTGCCGGCATTGGGACGCCCCGCTAACGCGATAAACCCGGAACGTTTAGTCATCGCTGATGCCAACGCATGATCTCGGATTGCAGGGCAAGCATCTCGCCGGAATCAGTCTCGTGATCCATTCCAACTAGATGCAGAGCACCATGAACAACTGCCTCGGCAACGCTGCTGCACAGCGGTGCGCAGATGAAAATGTCGCCGAGTTCGCGCGGCCCACTCACACTGCCGGTGCCATCAACTGGAAAGGAGAGGACATCGGTGGCAGCGTCCCGAGCTCGGTACTGACGGTTCAGGTCGCGAATGCGCTGATCATCAACGAGTTCGACCGCTGCATGCCCATCAGACACGCCGCAGGCCGCGAAGGCCAACCGGCAGAGCCGTGCCGCCGTTTCCGAATCGGGCTCGCCATCACCGCCATCAAATCCGCTTACTTCGATGTCAACCACTCTGTTCGATCAGGCGCCACGTCGACCGGCCGGGCGCAACTCAGGCGCGGCGCGCCGATCGTGCTCTCGGTAGGCAGCGACAATGCTTTGAACTAGGTGGTGGCGCACAACATCCTGATCATCGAAATGCGTGAAACTGATGCCGTCAATTCCGTCAACAACTTCAGCAGCCGCAATTAGGCCTGATTGCTGACTCGCTGGCAGATCAACCTGAGTCACGTCGCCAGTAACAACCATCCTTGAGCCAAAACCGAGTCGCGTCAGGAACATCTTCATCTGCTCAGGCGTGGTGTTCTGTGCCTCATCAAGAATCACAAAGCTGTCGTTCAGAGTCCGACCGCGCATGAAGGCAAGTGGAGCGACCTCAATCACTCCTCGCTCCAAGTGACGCATCACCTGTTCAGGATCGAGCATCTCGTGCAGCGCATCGAATAGAGGCCGCAGGTATGGGTCGACCTTTGCCATCAGGTCGCCCGGCAGGAACCCAAGTCTTTCGCCAGCCTCCACTGCGGGCCGCGAGAGAATAACTCGCTTAACCTCACCACGACTTAATGCAGAAACTGCCATGGCTACCGCTAGATAAGTCTTGCCGGTTCCCGCAGGGCCGATTCCAAAACTAATCGTGTTTTCGCGGATTGCATCTACGTATAACTTTTGCGTCGGAGTCTTCGGCGCAATCCGCGTTGTCCCTCTCGACCAGACAAGATCTTTGACCATCGATTGAGGGTTGAGATTCGAATGAAGTGCTGATGCAACAGACCTGACGGTCGCTTCGTCAAGGTCGTGACCACCGTCAGCTAATGCGGCTAGATCAGTAACGACCGAAACCGCTGCTGCAACCGCGGCTTGGTCTCCATCAAACTTGAGCAGGTTGCCCCGCAACCGAATCGAGCACGCGGAGGCATCCTCAAGTGCCCTGAGTACGCGATCACCTTCGCCTGCGATCTCAACCGCAGCCCGATCGCTTACCTCGATCTTTCTAACCACCCAACTCCTCTCGGACCAGCGCGTTGACGCGCTTTCCGTCAGCTCGACCAGCCACCTGCTCCATAGTTGCGCGCATCGCCGTCCCTATATCGGCGGGACCGCTTGCACCTGAAGCAGCAACCGCTGCTCGGACCAGATCTCGAAGCTGATCGTCAGGCAGTTCGGCGGGAAGGTACGCCTCAATCATCAGGGCCTCCTCCCGTTCAGGAGCAGCTAGCTCTGGGCGTCCAGCAGCTTCAAACTGATCGGCAGCCTCTATCCGGCGTTTCCGCTCGCGACGGAGGACCGCCTGTTGATCTCCGTCTCCATCCTTCATCGACCGCTGAAGCTCGGAAAGAACCAACCGAAGTGCACTCGCGCGCTTGCGGTCGCCGCTCTTCATAGCTGCGGTCATGTCCGCTTTAACAGTCTCGTCGATTGTCACTGAGTAGAAGGGTACCTGTCTGCGGACCGGTTCCCGCCAGCGATTGTGATCCTCTCAGCCGACTAGTGGCGTATCCCGATTGTGGAACTAAGCAATTCAGTCTGTTTAATCACCGGCGCAACCGGTGGAATTGGTCGTGAAGTCGCCCTCACTCTCGGACGAGAAGGAGCAACTCTCGCGCTAACCGGCAGGCGCAACCAGGAGCTCAGCGATCTAGCCGCGGCGATTGATTCGCCGACTAGCATTCATCTCTGCGACCTAGCTGATCCTGCCGCCACATCAGGACTCGCGGATGCAGCACTAGCAACACATGGGCGTGTTGACGTGTTGATCAACCTTGCAGGCGCAAAGGTGACTGGGCCAATTGCGGCACTCTCGGTTGACGACATACAGCGATCACTGCAAGTCAACGCTATTGCTCCGCTTCGCTTGGCAGGACGCCTCGGGCCGATGATGGCCGAGCGCGGCTCTGGAGTCATTGCGAATGTAACGACTGTCGTTGCTAGTGGTAAGCGAAATCTAGGTGCCTATTCCGGCTCAAAGGCCGCACTAGAGAGCATGACCCAGAGTCTCCGCCAGGAACTGACCGCAAAGGGAGTTGCCGTTTTCT
>JAPLCG010000179.1 GCA_026392385.1 Solirubrobacterales bacterium | reverse complement strand
GGCAATCTGATCGGGTTGGTTAGGCGCCTCGGGATGCTGACAATCCAGTGGGATGTTGACCCGCAGGATTGGGCGCGACCTGGTGCCGGAGCAATAGCTTCTAGGGTACTTTCGCAGACCCGCCGTGGCTCGATTATCCTTATGCATGACGGTGGTGGCGATCGCTCACAGAGTGCTGCTGCGGCCGAAACAATCCTCGCGACGCTTGAGCGGCGAGGGGTGAAGGTCGTTTCAGTTGAAACCCTTCTAGGACTCGCACCGATTTATCGATGATTAGCAAACTCAAATACACAACTGTTGCGGGACTTGCTGCGCTTGCCTTCGTAGTAGTTCCAGCGGCTGCGACCGCATCAAGCGGTGGAACGAGTCCCGGTGATACTCGACCACCTTCGTCGGCTTCAGTGAAGCGCGCCAAAGCACTTAGCGGAGCGCGGATTCTGCGTGGCGTCAAGATAACCGAGTACTACCCAGCACCTGAGAAGTGGTTCCGTGGAAAGCGAGTTTCGGCTCCAGGAATTACAGGGAAACACCGTATCGACTGGCTCTATTCAGCCAGAGGGCTGCCAATGGAGGGCGACGGTGTCGACCTCAGTGGCAAGCGCTGGCACTATGAAGGTTCACAGGCAGGCGGATGGGTAAATCGCAGCGGTAACGGATCTGGGGCAACCGGGTCTTACTGGCTCGACGCAATGTACTGGCGTAATTCCCACGGCCAAGTTACGTATCCGCTTGAGTCAGGTGGTTGGTCGAACGGCAATGCCAAGGGTGGCGCCGTCTCCTCCAAGAACACGCGCTTTGGCCCGGGACTTTCACTGCCGCTTCGTTACTGGCAGTCAGTTGCGGTCGATACGAGTGTGATCCGTCGCGGCAGTGGGGTCTATATCTCGCGATTCCGCAACAAGCCTGGTGGTGGATACATGTGCGCACAGGACACCGGTGGCGCGATCATCGGTCGGCACATTGATGTCTTCACGCCCGCGCCATCGAGTCCAGATGGTGGCGAGTCGTACAGCAATCAAACTGTGCGTGTGATCGCTCCGTCGAGTGCTCGCGTGATCCTGCCGTTCTGCCGCTGATCTCGGTTCGCCATGAGCGAAAACGACAATGACCTTGACGAGCTTGACCTCGACGGCCACGGCCTGCGCGATCGTGAACTGCTCACTTGGCTCGGTTCATACCTTGCGGAAGGTGACCCAAGTCGCGTTCAGAGGATTGAGGCCGAAATCACGGCCGGGTTCCGAGCTCTGTCGAAGGTCGAACGGGCGGTCTCGATCTTCGGTTCGGCAAGAACCAAGCCGGGTACAAAGCATTACGAAGTTGCTCGCGAGACGGCAAGGCTGCTCGGCGGAGCTGGGTTCTCAGTAATTACCGGAGGCGGGCCGGGGATCATGGAAGCCGCCAACCGGGGAGCGCAGGATGCAGGCGCCCTTTCAATCGGCTGCAACATTGAGCTTCCCCATGAGCAGCAGCCAAATGACTTTCTAGATATCTCAATCAGCTTCCAGCACTTCTTTGTGCGCAAGTTGATGTTTGTTCGCTACGCGAGTGCCTTCGTAATCGTCCCCGGCGGCTACGGAACGCTTGACGAGCTGCTTGAGGCGCTGACTCTGATGCAAACCCACAAGATCGAGCACTTCCCGGTTGTCCTACTTGACCGACAGCACTGGGCGGGCCTGATTGATTGGATAAGAGAGCGAGTAGTTGCCGAGGGGCTTCTCAGCGAGGGTGACCTTGGTCTGATCCACCAAGCTGACACGGCAGAGGAGGCGCTTTCGATCGTGCTCGCAGAGAGCCTTCCGTTACCCAGTAAGGCAGCCGACCGCTAGTTAGCGACCGCTGGCGCGCTAGGCGACCAGCCGCTGGTAGCGTTGACAGCAATGAGTGAAGCAGTACTTGTCCTCGTAATCCTCGGCATTTGGCTGGTGGCTCTGGTTGTCTGGGACCTGCTTCAACGCCGCCATTCGATTCTCAGAACCTGGCCAATCCTCGGGCACTTCCGTTTCCTGCTTGAGAAAGTCGGTCCGGAGCTGCGTCAGTACATCGTCACTGACAATAATTCTGAGCGCCCATTTAGCCGTGATCAACGCCGCTGGATCTACTCGACAGCTAAGGGGCAGGACAACCGCTTCGGTTTTGGAACCGACCAAGATCTAGAGGGCTCGCCAAACCATCTGATCATCAGACCATCTGCCTTTGCGCCTCCTGGTCCGGTGCCGCTGCGGGGTGGCGCCGTGCCGGTAGCAAAGGTGCTCGGACTCGCACGTGGCAGGCGCCATGCGTTCCGTCCGCAATCGATTGTCAATGTCAGCGGCATGAGCTTCGGTGCCCTGAGCGGTCCAGCTATTCAGGCTTTGAACCTCGGCTGCCTCGCTGCCGGCGCGCTGCAGTCAACCGGTGAGGGCGGCCTCAGTAAATACCACCAGCATGGTGGTGAGTTGATCTTCCAAATCGGGACCGGCTATTTCGGCTGCCGCGATGACCGTGGGATGTTCAATCTCGAGAAGCTCGTTGACCTGTGTGCAGCAAACCCCGTGCGGGCGATTGAACTCAAACTCAGCCAGGGGGCAAAGCCGGGGCATGGCGGCATGCTGCACGGAGCTAAGGTGACGCCTGAAATCGCTGCGATTCGCGGAATCAAGGCTGGCGAGGACTGCATCAGCCCCGGCTACCACTCGGCCTTTGGCGACGTTGACGAAATGCTCGACTTCGTAGAGATGATCGCTGACGCGACAGGTCTCCCAGTTGGGATTAAATCGGCCGTCGGCGATAAGCGGTTCTGGAACCGTTTGGCAACGCTGATGGCTCCCGGAGAACGTGGCGTCGACTTTGTCGTTATTGATGGCGGCGAGGGCGGTACTGGAGCTGCGCCGCTCGCCTTCACTGACAATGTCTCGCTGCCGTTCATGCTCGGATTTGCGGAGGTGATCACTGCATTTGGCGAACGGGGCTTGCATGGCAAGGTGCTGTTTGTTGGATCTGGTCGGCTCGGACTGCCAGAGCGCGCCATTGAGGCATTCGCGCTTGGCTGCGACTGGGTCAATGTTGGGCGAGAAGCGATGCTCGCTGTCGGTTGTATCCAAGCGCAACGCTGCCACACCGATCATTGCCCGACCGGTGTCGCCACACAGAACCGCTGGCTGATCCGCGGAGTAGACCCTGTAAACAAGGCTGAACGGACAGCCCGTTATCTCGCCGGGCTGCGCGACGAGGTTGTTGCGCTGGCAAGGACAGCAGGTGCACCGCACCCAGCCGCGCTTGATCCGCGCTCAGTCGACCTGCTTGATGGACACGAAGGATCGCGTCCCGTGGCCGATGTATTTGCTGTCAAGCCACCATGGTCGGTGTCGAGCAGTGAGTCGCTGGCCGACCTGTTAGCTGAATGGCCGCCGCGCACCGTCGTCAACGGTTAGCGTGAGAGTTCGTCAACCTCAGCGGTTAGCTGGCTATCGAAGCGACTAAACGGTGACCTCTCAAGGTGGCCAATGTTCAGCTCCTCTAAGCCAGTCCCATGCGCAGCGAGGAAGCTCTCAGGCCCAACATCGGCAAGCCGTCCATCGCGCTCAAGGCGGCTGGACACCGCCCGCAGCACAGCAAAGGCCATTGGTCCAAGGTCGGCGAGCTGCTGATGGTCGTTCTGACGGGTGTCGAGGTCGACCTGGGCGATCGCATCAAGTCCACGCTCACGGTAGGCATCAATCAGGAGCGCAATGTCAACTCCGTAGCCAGTTAGGAAGGGAAGAGCCTCGAGCAGGTCACGACGCGCGGCAAGTTCGCCCGCAAGTGGCTGGCGAACACCAGCGAGGTCCGGGTAGAAGAGGTTCAGCAGTGGCCTCGCCGTCAACTCTGTAACACGGCCACCACCCTCGGGGAGCGTCATACCTGCCTGTCGGAATGGGCGCCGGTAGAAACCCTTAACAAAAGAGATCCGCTGTTGCTCAACGAGTGGACCAATTAGCCCGCAGGCGAAGTGTTCACTGAAGTTCTCGGAATCAGCATCAAGGAAGCAGACAATTTCACCCTTGATAACTGACAGCGATCTCCACATCGCATCGCCCTTTCCAAGGATTGGGCCAAGCTGAGGTACGAGATCCGACTGGCGATGAACCTTCGCTCCAAGCCGGGCGGCGATCTCGCCGGTTCCGTCACTCGAATCGTCAACGACGACGACCTCGTCAATCGTGCCTCGTTCAACCAGCGGCATCAGCTTGGCAATAATCGGTCCGATCGTCCGTTCCTCATCGCGTGCAGGTAGACAGACGCTGATTGAGGCCGTGCGCCGTGCCGCAATCCGCTCTGCCGGAAACTCGGCGTGGTTAAAGCTGTTGCTGCGAAGCCACTGTCTTGCGGCGGTCATGAAACAAGCATGACGGAAGGAAGGCCAATTTGGAAGTAGCGGTTACTTGATATTGCGATCATCTCCGCCGTCTGGATCGGAAGCAGAAGGGGAGGGCTCGCTTGTTGCAGCCGGTCCCTCGCCAAGGCCAGCCTTATAGGTCCCTTCCGGATCCCAGAAGTCAAGTGTCGTGGAACCATCGGGTCGTTGACCGAGCCTTGCCCGGTTAGCTCCCGTTGAGTCTGAGAGCTCTGCCCCGGAGAGGCCATCACCCCAAATCCCAAGCCGTGCGCGATTGACGCCGTTTGTGTCCCACAGTTCAACTCCGCTGGCCCCATTTGGCCATTCGCCGAGCCCCGCACGGAAGTTCGCCGACGCATCACTCAACTCAACGCTGGTTGCGCCGTCAGGCCTCTGTCCGAGCCGTCCGCGGAGTACGCCTGACTCGTCCAAAAGCTCTGCTCCGGTTGCGTCATTTGGCCAATGTCCAAATCCCGCCCGGTAGCTGCCGGTTGGGTCCCAGAATTCAATCGATGCGCTGCGTTCAGGTTCAGTCCATGGGCCAAGAGAGCTCGCAGGGTGCCGCTCGCATCCCAAACTGTCAACCCGGTCGGGCCATCTGGACGGTCCGAAACGGCGACCCGCTGAATACCATTTGGATCGACGAGGTCAAGTCCCGCCTCGCCGTCAGCGAACGAGCCGAGCGTTACTCTTCGCGTGCAAGCCTTGTCGTTTACGACAAGCGTTACCGATCCGTCCTGCCAAGTGCCAAGGCTCGCTCGAGAAGTACCGCTGGCATCAAGCAGTTCAAGGCTTGCGCTGCCATTGTCGGCTGAGCCGAGCAGGGCACTTAGGGTGCCGTCTGCGGAGCGCAATTCGACGCCGGCCGTGCCATCGATAGCGACTCCTACTCGCGTACGGATGTTGCCGTGTGAATCCGCTAGATCGAGCGCAACGCGGCCATCTTCATCGACATGCAGCCGCGCACGGACTCTGCCTTCGTCGTCGGTGATCTCCAGTGAAGGCGTCCTCAGTGGTTCCATCGAATTGAATACGGTGCGAAGTGCGCTTTTGGTCAGTCTGTGCGACCGCTTGGTAGCCTCGTCGTAGGTGTCCGGCGAGCTTGAGATCCACGGTCCAACGCTCGTCCTGCGCTACCCGGTGCCCGGTGACGCGGGACGCCTATTTGAGTTGGGGAGTGATCCCGAGACAACTAGGTTCCTCTCGTGGGGGCCCTACACCGAGCTGGCCCAGGCTGAGCGCTTTATTGAGGGTGTCCCGGGGAGTCGGGAGAGAGGCGAGGAACTCGGATTTGTGGTCGAGCGTGACGGGGAAGCGCTCGGTTGGACGCTCTTTAACGACGTGCGATCACGTGATCGCAGCGTGACAATTGGGACCTGGCTCGGCAAGCAGCATTGGGGGACTGGTGTGAACACTGAGTCAAAGGCGCTGATGGCAGCCCTCGCCTTCAAGGCGATGGGCGTGGAGCGGCTTAGCGTATTCGCCGCGGCTTCGAACGATCGCTCGCGCGCCGCGCTACGCAAGGTTGGGTTTGTTGAGGAGGGCGTGTTGCGCCGCTTCAATCGTCACGGCGACGAGTGGTTTGACTGCATGATTGGCTCGATTCTCCCCGCTGAGTACGAGGCTGGGCCGCTCGCGGCAGTAGCTTCGGAAATCCGCGGCAGCGTGCCGGACAACTGGGTATTTAACGGCTGACCTTGACGGCCTGATCGCTAGCTAGCTTCGGCTCTCCCAACTGAAGCCGCGGATCGCAAAGATCACTCCGACCAGCCCCCAGAGCAGCACGACGCCAACTGAGCCCCAAAGGGTTGAAAGCGGCGCGCCGGTGACCATCGCGGCTGACAGTCCATCGATCAGATGGGTCAGGGGCAATACGCGGGCGATCTCCCTGAGAATCGCTGGGGAGTTAGCTGTGTCGTAGAAGACCCCGCTGATGAAAATCATCGGAAGAAAGACGGCATTGACATAAGCGGGAGCGGCGTCAAAGTTCGGGATCAGGTGCGAGAAGGCGATGCCAAGCGCACCGAAACATGTGACGCCAATCGCAACGAAGAAGACAAGCTCCGCCCAGTTGCGGGGCCAGCCAACCCCAAATACGAAGCGAGCAACAAGGATCACGATCCCAATTTGGATGGCAGCGTTTGTAACCGCGTTGGCTAGGACTCCGGTTAGGTATGCAGCTGGCGGCATTGGCGTACCGCGCATCCGTT
>JAPLCG010000010.1 GCA_026392385.1 Solirubrobacterales bacterium | reverse complement strand
GCTGAGTCGCAGCGGCAACCTCCTGTCCGACTGAGTTCTGCGCAGCCTTCAGGTACGCGTACTCCGAGTTGATCAGGAATCCTGTCAGGAAGGCAAAGAGGCTCCCGAAGGCTGTCATGTAAGCGTGTGCGGTCGTGCCTGCTCCGGCCCGCGAGCCGACTGGCAGGTAACGAATCAACAGGAAGGCGGCGAGGCTGGCGAAGCCAACAATGAAGGCGAGGCTCGCCATCAGCGTCGCAAAATCGCTCATCGATGTGAGTGCCTTCATCGCTTCACACCCGCCCGACCAGATGCCGCCAGCCAAGCGGATCGCGTGGCAGCACTGACCGCCGCCGAGGAGGGCACCCCGGCAGCCGATGCGGCCTTCGCCTCAACTTCTGGCTCAGTGAGCGAGTCAATGAAAGCGGCAACGCTTGGCCGCTCAGCAGCCATGCTCAGGTTGACATACAGGTAGAGAGCTCGCGAAAGCGGGTAGGAGCCATCCTGAATGTTTGCAACGGTCGGCGACTTACATCCGAAGCCAGCGTCAAGCGCTAGCGGCCTTACCTTTGATCCCGCACGCATTACGGCGGCATAATCTGCAAAGCCAAGGCTTGCCGAGTTAGCTGCCACTTCGCCGACAACAATCTGGTCGCTGGCAACCGCGGTGTAATCGGGACGAAGGTCCGACTGCTGGCCTCGCGACCTAGCAATCCTGTCAATCGCCGATTCAACAAACAGCGTCCGAGTTCCCGAGCCAGGCTGAGGCCCAACCAAGCTGAACGGCGTACTTGGTAGCCGACTACCTCCCCCGAGTGAGTCGGCGACCTTACTGCTGGCATTCCAACGGTTGACTCCAACAGCCTCTGGACCGGTAAGCGCGTACACCTGCGGAAGAGAAATGCACTTGATCTGCTTATTGAGTCGACTTGTGAACAGGACGATCGCATCAGTAGCAACCGGAAGTTTTATGAACTCGATCCCCGACTGCTTGCAGGATTCGGCCTCGCGCGGTGTCATTTCCCTTGCAGCACCGGCAGCAGCCACGAGCCCATCGCAGAGCCTTGAAATGCCGTTATTTCCGCCACTCATCTCAACCTGAAAACGAACCAGCTGATGGGCATGTGCGAACTGATCAACCGCGTAAGAGATGAATGGCTCAAGTGTTGGTGAACCAGCGACGCTGACCTTGCCATCAAGTTGCTCAGTTCCGCAACCCGCGACTGAGGATGCTGCGGCAACGGCGAGCAAGGCAGGGACAATCTTGCGACGACAGGAGGTTGAGGGTGACTTTGGCATCAGCGGGGTAGCTTAGGCAAGGAAGATCCGCTCAGCATTACCGCCGAGGAACAGTCCGCGCGTCTCATCATCAAGTTCCAGAGCATCAACTGCTTCTAGCGCCTTTGCCGGGAGGATCATTGGCGAGTTCGAACCAAACAGGACCTTCTGGCGACCACCGCGTGACTTCATGTAATTGACCAGTTCAAGTGGCATGCGCTCTGCCGTCCACGCTGAAGTATCGATATAGACATTCTCGTGTTTGCGGGCGACCGCAACCATCTCCTCAGTCCATGGGTAACCGATGTGCCCGCCGACGATCACTAGCTCGGGAAAGTCGATTGCAATCTGGTCAATGTATGGAATCGGCCGACCAGGCTCACTCGGCATCAATGGTCCTGCGTGACCGACCTGCGTGCAGAAGGGAACACCAAGCTCCACGCACTCAGCAAAGAGCGGGTAGTAACGACGGTCAGTCGGTGGAGCATCCCAGAGCCAGGGAAGCATTCGTAAGCCCTTAAAGCCCTGATCACGGACACGGTGGCGAAGCTCCCGCACCGCCTCCATTGGGCGGTCAAGATCAACCGAGGCAAGCCCAACGAAGCGCTCAGGATGCGCCTCAACCCAAGCGGCAACCTCGTCGTTGCTGATCATTTCACCGTGACGGGGCGAGTTCCACGCGGAGAGTGTCGCCATTTCGATTCCGGCATCGTCCATCGCCGCCAGCGTCATCTCGATTGGGATCTCTTCGGTTGGTACCTGCTCGCCCATCCAACGGATCAGCGACGAGAACATCGGGTTCGTAATGAAGCGAAGTGTTGGGTGCTGCATCCATGCGTCAAAGAGCATCGGCGGGAGTTTCACAGGTCAGCCGCGCAAGCGGCGATGATGCTTCGCATGCGGCGACATCAAACAACCGACCTGCTGGCGATCGCGGTTGGTGGAGCTGCCGGCGTACTCGTGAGGTTGGTGGCAGATGAGCTTGCACCGATCGGCAGTGGCATTCCCTGGACAACGCTTGTAATCAATGTTGTTGGTGCCGCCCTGCTTGGCGTAGTCGCGACACTGCCGATCCGCGCCCAAGGCTTTGGCTACTGGCGGTTTCCACTGCTCGCAACTGGGTTTTGCGGAGCAATGACGACCTTTTCAGCGCTCTGCTGGGAGACGCTTGATCTGATCGATCGCGGCCACGGCGGCTCGGCAGTTCTCTACCTGCTGCTGAGTATTGGACTCGGCATCGCTGCGGTTATTACTGCCGCCGCAATTACTGGACGCGTGGCGACTGGTAGCGAGGCGGCGCGGTGAGTATTGGCGTCTGGGCAGCTTGCGCACTGGTCGGTGCAACTGGATCGGTGTTGCGGGCCGAATCAGTTGCTGCAATTACGCGCAAGACCGCCGCACACCTGCCGTGGGGAACGCTGTCTGTAAATCTGGTCGGCGCCTTTGGAATTGGCCTGCTGCACGGAGCTGGCGTTGGAGGCAAGGCGCTGGTGGTTAGCGGCGC
>JAPLCG010000178.1 GCA_026392385.1 Solirubrobacterales bacterium | reverse complement strand
GGCTGGGCTGCGGTGACCGGCTCACTGGCCCTGCCAGCTCTCTACCTGTTCGCGATTGTCTTTTACTGGACTCCCCCACATTTCTGGGCACTCTCGCTTCTTATGAAGGAGGAGTACGCGAAGGTAGGCGTTCCAATGATGCCGGTTGTGCGTGGTGAGGAAGAAACCAGGCGGCAAATCGTTCTCTACACGATTCTGCTCGTTGCGCTAACCCTTCTTCCGGTCGTCGGTGGACTGTTCGGTTTCATCTACCTCGCAGCCGCAATCATTCTCGATGCTGGCTTTATGGCTTTGGCAGTAATTCTCCAACGCTCCCGCACCAGAGCTTCGGCGCTTCGCCTCTATCTATACTCGCTTGCATACCTTGCTCTGCTGTTTGGAGCGATGGTCGCGGACGTGAAGCTCTAGGATCAAAGGAAGAGACCCATGGACAGAGACGTTGCAAGAAAAAACATCCGAATCGGCCTTTGGCTTGGTGCCATTTGTTTCGTGATGTTTGGTCTTTCGTTCGTCGCAGCAGTTGTATACAACACGGCCTGATCAATGACAGAACTCGATACAACCTCACGCGAAGCATCGCCGGCAAGTGAAGAGATCCACCTTCCAGGCCCGACAGCAGTTCCACTCGTTACCGCCATTGCCATAACAGCGGTAGTCGTCGGAACCACGCTAAGCCTCTGGCTCTCAGCTGCAGGCGCAGTCCTTCTTGTTGGTTGCATCGTGCGTTGGATCTCCGACACGCGTAAAGACATTGCGGAGCTCCCAGAACACCACAGTTAGGTGATCTCCGGCCGTTCGCGGCCCGTAATCTAGGTGTGCCCACTCAACGCGCCTCGACAATCCGTTACCGCCAGCAGCTCTACGTCGAAGTGTGCGAACTAGTTGAGGTCGAATACGGAGACGACCTGCAGCTTGACGGTATAGCTAGCCGGATTGCCTCATCGCGGCGCCAGCTCCAGCGAGCCTTTGCAGAGATTGGCGGCACTACGTTCCGTGAGCACCTCAGCCAAGTTCGCATGTTGCGGGCCGCTGAACTGTTGTCATCTACCTCGCTAACAATCCGCGAGGTATCTCATCGCGTCGGTTACCGTCAACCGGCCCAGTTCGCGAAGGCATTTCGTCGTCACCGTGGGTCAGCGCCCTCGGAATACCGAGCCAAGGTCTCTCAGGTTGGTGTTCCCGAACCTGCTCTGCAGGCCGCATAAGTTGCTACTTAGCGGCGGTCTAAACGATCTCGGCGCACCGCCGCGCATTGCTACGAGTCGTCCGTCCCACGAACTCAATAGGATTGTGCCTCAATGAGCTCCCGTGATGTGACGAAAGCGGATGTTGTCCGCATGTTGGTTGTTGGCGCCGTCGCCTCGGCCGCCGGTATCGCCATCGGATTGTCGATCAATTGGTTCCCAACGGCTGCTTCAACTCAGGCTGGACCGATCGACACGTTCTTCGACATCATGATCTTCATTTCTGTACCTGTCTTCGTGCTGGTAACCACGATTGTTCTGTTTGCCGTTATTCGCTTCCGCGTGCGGCCGGGCGAGGAAGACCTCGATGGCCCGCCAGTACATGGCAATACTCGGGTCGAAATCGTTTGGACAGCTATCCCGGCGATCGTTCTCACTCTGCTCTGCGTCTATGCGGCAACGGTTCTAAGTGACATTGATTCCGCCAAGGCCGACCAACTGAAGATCACTGCATATGCTCAGCAGTTTGCTTGGAGTTACCAGTACACCGGTACCGATGGCAAGAAATTCTTGACGAATCAGATGTTCGTTCCCTGCAGTCCAACGACTGCCAACCAAGGCGAGGGAGCCCCGTGTGACGGCCGCCAACTGAGCCTAGACATCAAGGCCGTTGATGTAATCCACTCGTTCTGGATACCCGAGATGCGCATGAAACAGGATGCCGTCCCGGGGATTACAACTCATACGAAGATCAACCCGAATCGAATCGGCACCTACCCGGTCGTCTGCGCAGAGCTTTGCGGCGTAGGACATTCAGCGATGCGTTCAACGATTCATGTCGTAACACCCGCCCAATACACCGCTTGGCTAAAGCTCAATTCCAAAGCCAAGACCGGCTGAGTCAAGGAGAAACTCTCAATGCCCGTCGCACTCAGACAACCAGGTTGGTACCGCGCACTTGCTACATCTCTGCTCGGGGTTGCTTTCTGCCTTGGGCTGACAACCTTGATTCGATCGCTGATGGGCTGGGACCCACTGATCGAATGGTCAGCAATCGCAACGGTCTCAATGATTGGCGTTCCATTCTTCTTCCTCGCTGGACTCGGAGCGTTTGACTACTGGTTCTACTGGATGTCCGGCCGGCCAACACGGGCGGAAGACCACTCAACCCATGGTGCGCACTCATGGCGTGACTACTTCAAGGTCAACACCGACCACAAGGTGATTGGCGTGCAGTACGTCTGCACAACCTTCAGTTTCATGTTCATTGGCGGGTTGATGGCGATGCTGATCCGTGCTGAACTCGCGGCTCCAGGCAGCCAATTCGTTGATGGGCAGGATTACAACAGCCTGTTCAGCGTTCACGCCTCACTGCTGATCTTCCTGTTCATCGTTCCTGTTTTTGCTGGGCTTGCCAACTATGTCCTGCCGCTGATGATCGGCGCGCCGGATATGGCTTTCCCCCGCTTGAACGCGCTGTCGTTCTGGCTGCTGCCAATCGCTGGCACACTGATGGTCTCCAGCTTCCTGATGCCTGGTGGCGCTTTCGCTAGCGGTTGGACGGCATACGCCCCGCTCTCGACCAGCCAGCCGCTCGGACAGCTCTGCTTCACTCTCGGTGTTCAGTTTGCCGGTGCTTCATCGATTGCAACCGCGCTGAACTTCCTCGTAACGATCATTACTATGCGCGCGCCGGGAATGAGCTTCTGGCGTATGCCACTGCTTGTTTGGGCTAACTTCGCAACCTCACTGCTCGTTGTAATAGCGACGCCTTTCATCGCTGCGTCACAGTTCTTCGTCCTGCTTGATCGAACGCTTGGCTTCCACTTCTTCGACACGGCAATTGGCGCCGGACGCGAAGGCAACGTGATCATGTACCAGCATGTCTTCTGGTTCTATTCGCACCCGGCTGTCTACATCATGATGCTGCCCGGCTTCGGGATCGTCTCCGAGATCGTCTCAGTCAAGTCCAGAAAGCCAATCTTCGGCTATCGAATGATGGCCTTCTCGCTGCTGGCGATCGTTCTGCTCGGCTTCACTGTCTGGGCACACCACATGTTCGTCTCCGGCATGCAGGACTGGATCCGCGTGCCGATGATGGTTACCACTGCGATTATTGCCGTCCCTACTGGTATCAAGATCTTCTCGTGGCTGGCCACTCTATGGAGAGGCGTGCTCCATCTAGACACGCCAATGCTTTTCTCGCTCGGCTTCCTGACGATGTTCACGCTTGGCGGAATCTCGGGTGTGATGCTCGCAATGGTGCCGTTTGACATTCATGTGTCAGACACCTACTTCATCGTTGCCCACATCCACTATGTGCTGTTTGGTGGATCGCTGTTCACGATCTTTGCTGGCGTCTACTACTGGTTCCCGAAGATGACCGGCCGGATGTACAACGAGCGGCTGGGCAAGCTCCACTTCTGGCTCACCTTCGCTGCGTTCAACGTCACGTTCTTCCCGATGCACTGGATCGGCCTGCGCGGGATGCCGCGTCGTGTCGCCGACTACGCG
>JAPLCG010000090.1 GCA_026392385.1 Solirubrobacterales bacterium | reverse complement strand
TGCAGGGGCTGTGCTCCTTCGCCTGACCAAACAGGTCCCTGACTCGACTTGCGCCGACACCAACGAACATTTCGACGAAGTCCGAACCGGAGATTGAGAAGAACGGAACTCCAGCCTCGCCAGCGACGGCCCGGGCCAGCAGCGTTTTACCGGTACCAGGCGGTCCATAGAGCAGGACGCCCTTCGGGATCCGGGCGCCAAGCGCTTGGAACTTCTTTGGATTCTCGAGGAATTCCTTGATCTCAAACAGTTCCTCGACCGCTTCGTCGACGCCAGCGACATCGTTGAAGCTGATCTTCGGTGAATCGACACTCATCCGCTTGGCGCGCGACTTGCCAAACGACATGACCTTCGAGCCACCGCCCTGAACCTGGTTCATCAGGAAGATCCAGAAGCCAATAAAGATCACGAATGGCAATACATAAGTCAGCAGTGAAATCCAGCCATTCGTCTTCTTGCCCTGAACATCAAATGAGACGTTGTTCTTCTCAAGCTGACTTTGGAGCTGCGGATCAGCTGGGTTCCAGCCGGTCTCGTGCTTAGCGCCGTCCGTGAGAGTTACCGCGACCGTGTTGTCCTTGGTCTTCAGTTCAGCCGACTTGACCTTGCCGGTTGAAACATCCTGCTGAAGGTTGGAATAGGTGTACTTCGGAGCTTTATCGCCCGGGCTGATCAGTTTCTGGGCAAAGAACGCCAGAATGATGACCACTAGGATCGGGAACGCGGCACCTTTGAAAAAGCGGCTCATAAGGGTCAATTGACCGCCTCAAAACCCGAGATGGGAGTTAGGCGGTCGTGTTCCAGACTAGCAGCGACTCCCGGATGAGTTCCCGCATGCTGAAGCAGAGTTTGCGATCGCCAGCATTCGAAGCCTCCTAACCGTCGAGATCATCAAGTGCAACGACGTACGGAAGGTTCCTGTAGCGCTCCTTGAAATCAAGCCCATAACCGACAACGAATCGGTCTGGGATCTGAAAGCCGGTGTACTTAACCTCATCAGCATCGCGGCGACCGGCCGGTTTAGCGAGCAATGTGCAAACCGCGAGCGAGGCGGGACCGCGAGCCCTCAGATTCCGTACCAAGTACTGAAGTGTTAGCCCTGAGTCGACGACATCCTCGACAATCAGAACATGGCGCCCCTCGATTGGAGCATCGAGGTCCTTGAGGATGCGAACCACCCCAGAAGACTGGGTAGCCGAGCCATAGGAGGAGACGGCCATGAAGTCAACCTCACAGCGAACATCAAGTGAACGCATCAGGTCTGCGACAAAGAACATCGCTCCCTTGAGAACGGCGACCAGTAGGACTCCCCCTTCAACATCCGAGTAGTCACGGCTTATCTCAGCTGCCAGCTCGCGCACCTTTGCTGCTAATTCGTCCTGCTGGACGATGATGTCTCCTGCTGGGCGCTCGCTCATCTGGCGCAGCCTAGCCGTCAGCGCTCGAACGCTGCGCGAACCTCAGCACTCCGCGATCGGCGATCGCTCGCACACCGCCTGGCAGATCAAGCATTGCTCGCCCATGTTCAGCGAGGCCTGCAACCTCATCAGCCCGGCGAGCTGCGCCGGGCGCAAGCCGACCAACCGCCTCATCGGCAAGCCGCTGAACGGCAAGCCTGCGCAGGGCTGGCGGCTGGCGGCGCAGTCGCTCAAGCGGAATCGAACGCATCGGCGCCGTTCCGTCAATGATCCCGTCAACCAATCCATCCAGAACATCGGCCTCATCGCGCAGAATCTCTGCTGTTGCCACAACATTTGCTTCTGCAGCAGGATGAATCTCCTTCAGCGCTCTAACGAGGCCACCGCGAATGCGGTTTCGCGCATACGCCTTGCTGTCGTTCGTCGGGTCGATTGCCGCAGTCAGTCCGCGTGCCTCACAGTAGGCGAGCGTCGCCGACCGCTCAACCGATAGCAGCGGGCGAATTACCTGGCCGCTGCGCGGCCGCATGCCAAGTAGCGCGCGACGCCCAGGAGCCGCGGCAAGACGGTAGAGAACCGTCTCAGCCTGGTCGCTGGCCGTATGCCCGACGGCAATCACGGCTCCGAAACCCTCTGCAACCCTTGAAGCCGCTTCATAGCGCGACTCCCGGGCCCACCCCTGCATATTTCCGCGAGCAGTTGTCGGGTCGAGGCTTTCAACGATTAGCTCGACACCGAGGTCACGGCAGACCGATTCGC
>JAPLCG010000157.1 GCA_026392385.1 Solirubrobacterales bacterium | reverse complement strand
GCCGATCGCTCACCGGCTCGGTATCCACGCTGTCAAGCAGGAACTAGAGGACATTGCCTTCCAAACGCTGCATCCGCGTAAGTTCAATGAGATTCGCGTACTTGTGAATCAGCAGCGAGCTGAACGTGAGCGCTACGTCGAAGAAGCCGGTCGAATCCTCGGCAGAGAGCTGGAGGCGATTGGAATTTCGGCTGAGATCTCAGGCCGAGCTAAGCACTTCTATTCGATCTATTCGAAAATGTCTAAGAAGAGTCGTGAGTTCAATGAGATCTACGACCTCACGGCAATGAGGGTAACGGTCGAAACAGTCAAGGACTGCTACGGGACCGTCGGTGCCGTCCATGCGCTCTGGAAACCGCTCCCGGGCAGGTTCAAAGACTACATAGCGATGGCAAAGCTCAACGGGTATCAGTCGTTGCACACAACGGTTATTGGCCCGGAAGGCCAGCCACTCGAGATTCAGATCAAGACCTTTGAGATGCACCAGACCGCCGAATATGGCGTAGCCGCACACTGGCGCTACAAGGCTGGGACGGTTGGACTGGGTGACATGAGCTGGCTGAACGATGTCGCCGAGCGCGGTGGGGAAAGCGGTGATGCCCGGAGCTTCCTTGCTGCTCTCAAACGTGACCTATTTGAGGACGAGGTCTATGTGTTCACACCACAGGGCGACGTCAAATCACTAGCTGCAGGTGCAACTCCCCTCGATTTCGCTTATAGCGTTCACACCGATGTGGGACATCGCTGCGTAGGCGCAAAGGTCAACGTCTTGTGCTCGTCGGAACGCCAAGGGCTCGCAACAAGATCCGAGCGTGGTTCCGCTCGGCTGACCGAAAGGACGCTTAGCAAACCGGAAGGGATTCGCTCAACGAGGCGCTTCGCCGTGACGGCCTCCCATCGCAGAAGGTGGTCGGATCGTCGCTTCTTGCTGACATAACTCGCGAAGTTGGCTACAAGAGAGCAGACGAGCTCTATCGAGCTATTGGAAGCGGAAAGATCTCCGTTGAACTGATCGTCGAAAAGGTGCACGAGCGTCTTCGTCAGGGAGATGCAGCTGAAGAAGCAGCGAGTGCCGCTGACGAACTTATGCGTGCTGGCCGAGTCCGTGAGCGCGCGGTCACGACCGCAGGGCGCTATGGAATTTCGGTTGACGGTGTTGGAACCGACGTGATGGTCCGTATCGCCAAGTGCTGCCGACCTGTGCCCGGTGACGATATCTGCGGGTATGTCTCGCTCGGGCGCGGGATAACAATTCACAGAACCGATTGCGCAAATGTTGCCGTACTTCGCAAGGATCCGAATCGTTTTACTGCGGTTGCTTGGAGCGGAGACCCCGATGCCAGCTTCAGAGTTGAGCTACAAGTCGACGGGTGGGATCGTCACCGTCTCCTCGAGGACCTTTCACGCTCGCTCGCTGAGGCAGGAATCAACATTGTCGAGGCGCTTGTAACGACAAACGACCCAATGATTCGGAACCGCTTTGTTGTTGAGGTTCCCGACATCTCAACTCTTGATGCTGCGATCGCGAGACTCCGCCAGATTGATGCCGTTTTCGACGCACGGCGAGTAACGCCCGATGCTAAGCCCGATCTTCTTTTAGACGATGATGGCGAGGCCGCCAGCGTCAACTGAATAGTGAGCCTTGGTTACATCACCAATGTGGTCACCGTCGACATGTAGGGCTACTGTCGGAGTTTCAAATGCACTGACCGAGAAGTTTGTAGCGTCGATAGTTGCAACGCGTGACTGGCCTTCGACACCACGTTGACTGAATGCCCTTAGGGCGAGCGTAGGAACATCCCAAGGACGAGGGCGCTTAACTACCGTCGCGCTAAGCGTCCCAGTGTCCAATCCTGCCGTCGTGGATACTGAGATTCGATGTGAGCCGAAGTATGTCCACGGCTGAGCGTTCTGAACGATCGCGACGATTCCAATCGTCGTCTGCTGACCGTGATCTATCCGTACTTGTGGAGGCTTAACGGTGTACTCCTTGCCAAGTGTTCGGGTTGCCTGTGCCATGAACCACCACTGGCGCCACCTTGCCTTCAGATCTGGACGCGCATCTACACCTTCAACCACACGGGCATCAAGTCCAACGCCGCTATTGAAAAGAAAACGCCTGCCGTTGACGAGCCCAATATCAACGTTTCTAACCTGCCAATCGTCGGCCCGATCGAGAAGTTGTCGGGTGGCTAGCACTAAGTCGCGCGGGACCCCGATCGAACAGCAAAAAACGCTTGCGGAGCCGGCTGGCAAACAGATAAGCGGAACAGTGCTGCC
>JAPLCG010000155.1:3390-11298 GCA_026392385.1 Solirubrobacterales bacterium | reverse complement strand
GACGATCAGGAGGCTGCCGACGCCCTATTGAAGGCTGGCGCTGAATGGCTCAAGGAGCGTGGTCGCGACCGGATGATCGGGCCGATGAGCTTCACGACCAACGACGAATGCGGAATCCTCGTTGACGGTTTTGACAAGCCGCCATCAATCCTGACCGATTGGACAATGCCCTACTACCCGAAGCTGCTCGAAGCCTCCGGATTTGTAAAGGCAATGGATACCTTCATGTGGTCGCTACGGGTTGACCAGCGGGAGAGTGTGCACCCCGCGATTTGGCAGATGGCCGATGAGGTCAAGACGAAGTACGGAATAACCGTTAGGCCGATGCGAACCAACGACCTTGAACGTGAGGTTGAGCGCTTCCTTGAGGTCTATGACGAGGCCTGGGAGAAGAACTGGGGCTTTGTGCCGCTCAACCACGCTGAGGCAAGGCACTACGCGAAGGCTCTTAAGCCGATCCTCGACGACAACTGGGCTTTCATCGCCGAGCATGATGAGAGTGGGGAGGTCGTGGGCGCTTCGCTGACACTGCCCGACTTCAATCAGGTGCTTGTGAAATTGAACGGGCGGCTGCTGCCATTTGGCTGGATTAAGGCGCTCTGGCTGACTCGCAAGATCGACCGTGTTCGCGTCTTCGCGCTTGGCGTAAAGCGCGACTGGCAGCACACTGGAATCGCGGCGAAAATGTATGCATTGCACTTCGATTCGGCTGAACGAACACCTCAGAGCTGGGGTGAGACCGGTTGGATTCTTGAAAGCAACGTCCCGATGAACCGCGCGATGCAGGGGATGGGCGGCGAAATAACGCGCCGCTATCGGATCTATGAATTGCTGCTTGAGCCGGGCGCCGAGTCCTCGGCGGAAAAGCCCTGGGACGAGTAGCGACTGCGCGGCTCCGACCGCGCTGCTTGTCACCATCCGTCACAGGATGAGCATTGACCACGAACTCGAAGCGGAGCCTGTACTTGAAGGTGAGCTGCTGCCAGCCGAAACCGGCATCCGAGCTGCGCTCGGCAGACGGGTCACGTCGCTAGCGCCAGTAGCGAGGACTGCAGCCGTCGCTACCGCCGGAGCCACGGTTCTAGCTGCTGCCGCAGTTGTGACTGCCAAGGCTGCAGGATCACACCGTCAGTCAGGCAGCTTGCGTGGACTCAAACGTGGAGAACGAATGCCGCGGATCGAATCAACGCGGCGCGTTCTGATCGAAGTACATCAACTCGCCGAGCGCTAGCGCCGGCGTCTACAAGCCTTGGCCGGCGAGGAACTCGTTCGTGTAGCCAGCATCGGGATCGGCTGAATTGCCAAGTAGCTGCTTGGCGGTCATCCAGTCGAGTGTTGCCTGCCAGCTTGTCGGACTCTGCCATCCCCAAGGCTTGCCCTTTGGCGGCGCAAATTGCGGCAGGAAGGGCTTGAGATGAGCGGCCGCTAGCTTCGCTGGGCCCGCTCCGGGAGCTGCTGACAGCGCCTTCAGGCCTGGGGCAGGATTACTACGTGCCTGACTGCAACCCCGCGCCAGTGCTTGAACGAAACGCCTGACGACTCCGCCCTCTGAGGAAAGGTCACTACGTCGCGCGACGACGAGCATCCCCGGGTAGTTGATGGTTACCTTGTCTGGCTTGCCGTGGGTGGCAAGTCGCCAGAGCGGAACGCTCAGAACCGTGGCCACCGATACGAACGGGGCGCCACCGCCACGAGCAATCAGCAGCTGGGGGAGCGATGCAAGCGCAAGCATGCTGCGCTCGGAGCTCAGGTCCTGCAATGCGGTGCCAGGCGTAGCTGGCGGTGCCAGCGTTACGTTGAGTCCAGCCGCAGAGAAGAGGTTTGCGGCTTGAGCGGAGTAGAAACAGAGCTGTGAGGGCGACGGGTTGCGATCAAGAGTCAGGCGGATGCTGTCAACCTTGGTTGCGGCGGTTGGCTCCTTACGCACACCGCAGCCACTAGTGGCAACTAGTGCCAGCAGACAGCCTGAGGCCGCAAGTGCGAATCGTGCGTTCATAGCTGTGATCCTTGCACGCGAGCCCACGGTACAAGTAGCCGTTCAATCAATCCGATCAAACCAAACAGTGCAAGAGCAAGCGCTGAGAGGACGATCACCGCTGCGTAGGCTCGTGACATAAGCAGTTGCGGAAGGGCCTGCTGGATCGTGTGGCCGAGTCCCGATTCGCTTCCAGCCTGCTCTGCAAACACGGCACCGATAACTGACAGAACGACCGCAATCCGTAGACCATCAAAGGCGCCGGGAATAGCAGCAGGGGCCTCAACAAGCCAGAAAGTTCGCGCTCGACCGGCGCCAAGCGCCCTCACCAATCGCGGCAGCTCAGGGTCTGTCTTTGCGAGCGCGCCAAGCGTTGCGACGACAACGGGGAAGAACGCAACCAGAGCGATGATCGCAACCTTCGGGCCAAGGTCATAGCCAAGCCAGACAACCAGCAGGCTGGCCACCACTGGAATCGGCAGCGTCTGGGAAGCGACCAACACCGGGTAGAGCGAGCGGCGCATCGTCCTTGACAGGTGAATCGAGATCGCAGCTAGGAGGGCAAAGAGCAATGCGGCGACAAGGCCGGCGGCAACTTCGCCAGCGGTGCTGAGCAGATCGCTCGCCAGCAGTGACCTGTCATTCCAGAGCGCAGCAACAACCTGATGCGGTGCTGGCAGAACGAGTGGATCAATTCCCGAAAGTCGGCAGTAAAGCTCCCAAGCACCGAGCAGAACAGCAGCAACCAATACCGCCCTTATCATTGGCCCGCTCCGAGTAGTTCAAGAATCGACTGGCGCATCGCAACGACCTGTGGGTCCGATCGCCTGCGCGGTTTAGCGATCTCAACGCTCAAGGATTCAACGACCTTGGCCGGGCGGGGTGAGAGGACGATGATCCTGTCGGCGAGCAGGACAGCCTCTTCGACATCGTGGGTAACGAGCAGCGCCGTACGGCCACCTGCGGCAAGCGCGTCTGAAAGCCATGCACGAGCCTCAATCCGACTTAGGGCGTCGAGTGCTGCGAACGGCTCATCAAGCGCGATTACCGGTCGGCCAGCTAGCAGTGTGCGGGCAAAGGCAACCCGCTGGCGCATTCCACCCGACAGCTGGGCAGGCCGAACATTCTCAAAGCCAGCGATCCCCAGTTTTGGGAACCAATCTGCGGCCTGGTCGCGTGCATCGTCACGGCTCAATCCGGCAGCACGCAAAGCCAGTGCAGCATTGTCGAGCGCCGTTGCCCAAGGCAGCAGCAGGTCGCGCTGGGCCATCATTGCCGCAGGCTGCGCTGTGACCGTGCCGCTTGTTGGCTTCAGCATTCCGCAGGCAACCTCCAGCAGCGTGCTCTTTCCGCAGCCGCTCGGGCCAACAATTGCGACAGTGCTGCCCTCCGCGGCGGAAAGTGTCACCGAGTCAAGAACCTCAATCTGCTGCGAGCGGTTGACGCGACGGGTTAGGACGACATCGCTAAGCGTTACGGCGCTGGCAACTGGCGTGTTGGGCATGGGGCTCAACCGCGAGGGGTGGAGGAATGCCACTGCCCGGGGCGGGTTAGCGCCTCAACGAAGTCGCCTAGCTGCGCGGCCGTCCAGCACTCGAATGGCGTGCAGTGCTTCGCGTAGGTTTCGATCACCGAATCGCCATAGTTCCAATAGAGCTTTGGTTCCGGGTTGAGCCAGAAGGTGCGACCTGCGCGGGCTGCGATCTGTTCGAAGAGGTCGTCGCGTGGAGGGCGGCCATTTGTGCGGGCATCACCGAGGACAATCACTGTCGCGCGTGGGTGGAGTTCGTCCTCAATCGTTGCGAGGAACTCCGACCAGACGCGCCCGTAGTCGGTGTAGCCGCTGACATCGGCAACGCCAGCATCGGTAGCAATTGCCCGCGCCGCCTTCTTGAAGTCGCGCTCCTGTTCAAAGACACCCGACACTTCGCTGATTCGCTCAATAAAGACAAACGAGCGCATCTTGCGGAACGAGTCGTGCAATGCATGGAGGACCGACAGGAAGAAGACTGACGATGAGGTCACCGAGGTTGAAACATCACAGAGAACAAACAGCTCTGGCCGTTTCGGACGGCGCGGCTTCTGGTGCAGGACTACCGGAACGCCACCGGTCTGGAGCGATGCGCGAACAGTGCGGCGTACATCAATCGCGTGGCTGCGTCGCCTGCCCTTGAGCAACTGACCGCTGGTTGCCAGCCGGCGGCGAAGTTGGGTGATCACACGCTGAATGTCGGCCATGTCCTGGGCGGGGCCGGTTGGTAGGCCGCGCTGCAAGTCGCCGAGCGGCTTTGCCGGTGGCAGGCTCTTGGTTCGCTCGATCATCTCGCGCTCAAGCTCGCGGCGCAGCGCCTGCTCGAAGTGACGGACGTTCTCGCGGGGCAGTCCGGCGGCTCGCGGGTCACTCGCTGGCAGCTCCGGCTGTGGCTCGGAGCGCAGGCCAAGCCCGCGACGAATTCGCTGAACATCAACACCAATCACGCCGGTACTGCCGGTGGTTCGGCCAAATGCGGCAACTGCAAGGCGGGCAAGGTCTTGGATCCTGCCCTGTTCGCCGTCGCGGACAGCTTCGGCAACCTTAAGTTTCAGCTCGTCTAGGTCAATGCCACTCTCAGCGCTCTCGCCATCACCGCGATTGTCACCGCCAGCCTCGCCTTCAGAGGGTTGCTCGCCTTGCTCAGGGCCATTTTCGGCTTCGATGTCGAGCGCTGCGGCTTCGGCTGCTCGGAAGAAGAAGCGATCAAAGACAAGGTCGAGGATGCGCTGATCCTCCGGCGACTTGGCGAGCGTTGTTGACAGCGCGCCATGTACCGACTCGCGCTGTGCCCACTCGATGCGTTCAAGCGCTGCGGTCGCATCGAGTAGCTCGGCGGTTCCAGCGCCAACTCCCTCTGCGCGTAACTCCCTTACGAACTCAAGCAGGTTCGCGTCAAAGCGGCGACTGTCTGGGCGGTCAGCTGCCGACTGTCGCATCGCCGCTGCCAAGCTTCATGCCGACCCGCTCAGCGACGGTCTCAAGGTCGCTGCGGTGCTTGATGATCACGCTCATCGTCTCATTGAAGGCTTCCGCATCAATGTCGTTTGCGCCCAAGAGCAGCAGCGCGCGAGCCCAGTCAATTGACTCGGCAATCGAAGGTGGCTTCTTGAGGTCGAGGGCGCGAACCTCTCCAATCAGTTCGACAAGTCGCATCGCGACCTTCTCCGGCAGGTCTGGAGCCTTCAGCCGGACGATTGAAAGTTCGTGCTCGGCCTCCGGATAGTCAATCCAGAGGTAGAGGCAGCGGCGCTTGAGGGCCTCGGTCAGCTCCCGCGAGTTGTTCGACGTCAGCAGAACAATCGGCATTGAGCGAGCCTGCATCGTGCCAAGCTCAGGCACTGATATTTGGAAGTCGGAGAGCAGCTCGAGCAGCATCGCCTCGAACTCCTGGTCGGTCTTGTCGATCTCGTCAACGAGCAGAACGACCGGCTCCTCACTTGTGATCGCTGCCAGCAGCGGGCGTTCGAGCAGGAACTCAGAGCCGAAGATGTCCTCCTGCACGCGCTCCCATCCGGCGTCGCCCTCCTCGGCCTGAATCCTCAAGAGCTGCTTGCGATAGTTCCATTCGTAGAGCGCCTTTGCCTCATCCAAGCCTTCGTAACACTGCAGCCTGATTAGCCTTCGGTCGAGTGCTTTGGCTAGAGCCTTGGCCAACTCAGTCTTACCGACCCCGGCTGGTCCTTCGACGAGAACGGGCTTGCCCATTCCGAGTGCCAACCATGAAACGAGCGCCGTGCGCTCGTCAGCAAGGTACCCCTCTGCGAGGAGCTGGTCTGAGAGCAACTGGGCGCTGGACGGTGTTTCCGGCACGCCGTGAGAATGACAGGTAACGAGGTGTGGCTGCTCACCGACCGGGCCGGCGGCGCTTCTTGCCCGGCCTGCGAGGGTCGTTAAATGGCATTGCCAGCTGCTCCTCAGTTGGGTCGTCGGTCGATCCGTCGCTAGCAGCGCTAGGCGCCGGCACCGAAATCACTGGTGAGCCGGAGGCTGAAGCTGCTGGTCGGCGGATTGGACTGGCGGCAGGGTTTGGTGGTTCGGGTCGGTGAACGGTACGCATGCGGATACCGGCGAAAATCAGTGCGATTGAGGCTACGAACGCGAGGCCCAATCCCCAGTCAATGCCAGTGGTAACACCGCTTTGCTCTGGCTTATTGAAGATCCGCGTGGATAGGAGGATGAAAACCCACGCACCACCGACTGCGATGACCGTGCCATCACCGCCAGGCAGATGAAAGGGACGCTTCTCGCCGCGGGCAAACAGCAGTACGAGAATCCCGACAGCGACAAGTAGGACTGAGCCTTCGATGAAGGTGAACGCGGCAAAGCCGTTGATTGAGGCGGAGGCCTTTGGGCTCGTCTGCTGAAACCATGGGAGGAACAGTGAAGCGAACAGAGTGATTGAGGCGATCGCAGCAACCTTCTGCTCAACGCCGAGTTCACGCCAAGCGCAAACCGTGCGCGTCACGGCGTTTCGCAGCAGCTCGCCGATCCGGTCGCCAAATGACGTATTGGCTGAGCGGTCAGCCATTTGATGCCGCCTTAAGACTCTTTACCAGTAGCTCCGCGTCGTGCTGATCAACTGCCCTGATCTGGCCCTGAAAGGCCAATCGCCAGTGTTCAGCAGGCCACTTGCCAACATGGTGCAGGTCAGCGCTAAGCGACTCGGCCGGGACCCAATCCTGTTCTTCAAGCCTCAGTTCGGGACGGGTCTCGAAGCGCCACGGATAGATGTCGGGATTGCCCTTCTTGCCAGGCCAAATTGGGGTGCGATCCTCAAACATTGGTCCTTTGACGGTGATTGATCCAGCAAAGCTCATTTTACGAGTTAGGTAGAGCACGATTCTGTCGCCCGGTTCAATCTGTTCAGCTCGCGAGCGATTGCGCTCCTTAATCCCAATCAGCGAAAAGTCGAGCGAGGCGCTCGCCGCGTGGTTCTCTGGGGAGGAGGTGAGTATCCATGTGGTCGCTGCCATCGGCTGCAACCAATCTTAGGCTGAAGGAGGCTGCTCACCGGAATCATTGTCACGACTTAGGTACCAGTCGATCATTTCGCGGGTCGTGATCAGCAGATCGTCAACCGAGCCTGACAGCCGCTCGCGAAGTTCATTCGGTACCTGTGATCCAAGCTGGGCGAGCAGTGCGGCGATCGCACCAAAGTCAGCGCTTGACCATGGGTCTGAGCCGGATTCGCCACCAGCGCTATCGGTCGAAGGGGCCGCGCCGGCAGCCTCGTTTGCCTTGTCAGCAATGCTGGCCGCACCATCACGGAGCTTTGCGGCGATCGTTGTCACGGCTGCAAGCAGGTCTGGCTTGTCTGGGTCGTCCATCACTCATCTGCCTTCCGACTGGTTGGTCCTATGAGCCTCGCACAGTCATAGTCCAAATTGGCCACAGGTTGTTGCGACCGCATCCGTGAATGGTAGGCGTCCGCTGGTAGCCTCGGCGTAGATGAATGACTCAACGCAGCGGCGAAATCGCCCGGCTCTCAAGTGGTTGCTGATCGCCGGCGTCGCGGTCCTGGTCATCGCAGCAGTAGTCGGACTGACTCAGTGCGCCTCTAAAGGGGACGCCTCGTCGGTAATGAACCGAACCTTCAGCGAACCGCATGTCTACCGCTCCGGCAAGCTGACGCTTGACTTGCGGTTGGAGGGGAAGCCGCTGACGGGCTCGGCGGGGCCATTTCGACTTGCGCTGCAGGGGCCGTTCTCGTCGAATGGCGGTGGCAACGTTCCGTCGTTCGCGCTGTTGATCGCATTGCGATTGGGTAGCAACAGCAGCCGCCTCGGGCTGATTTCAAACGGCAAGAACGCCTGGATGGATCTTGCCGGTACGGCCTATACGTTGCCCCCGAGTGTGATGGAAAGCTTTGTCAAGGCCTACAGAACCGAATGTGCTTGAT
>JAPLCG010000155.1:0-3385 GCA_026392385.1 Solirubrobacterales bacterium | reverse complement strand
TCCGTCAAAGCAATCGAAGAGTGACTCCTCTCCACTTGAGCGGACCGGCTTTAAACCACTCGATTGGGTCAAGTCATCCGAGGTGGTTGGCGATGAGCAGGTTGGTAACACTCAGACAGTGCACGTCCGCGCATCGGTTGATGCTCCGAAGATGCTTGCCGACCTCAGTCAGCTACTCGGCGCGGCGCGCAGCGCTGGTGGCGGGCTGCTTTCGCTCTCCGATCTATCGGCCGCTGACGCTCAGAAACTTGGTAGTTCGATTGAGTCGGCGCAGGTGAACATCTGGTCGGGGAAGGACGATGGCGCACTGCGCAGAATCACCATTGACCTGCAAACTAAGCCAACAAAGGGGGCGAGTCAGGCGCGGATCTCCCTCGACCTTGCGATGACTGAACTAAACACTCCTGAGTTGATTGAAGCGCCCAAGCAGGCCAAGCCATTTAGCGAGCTGGCTGCGCTTGTCTCAACTCTCGCTGGCACAAAGTCGGGAAAGTCAGCGCTTGATCCAAAGGCGCGAAGCTATGAGGAGTGTGTCCGCAAGGCCGCAAACCTTGATGCCGCCCAAAGCTGCCGCAGTCTGCTGACGAGCTAATGGCCTGGTTAAAGAACCTCTTCGGTTGGACTGTGGTGCTGCTACCGGCGATCCCGGCAGCCTGCATTCTCGCAGCGGTTGGTGCTGGCGATATGCCCGTCTTTGCAGCCTCCGCACTTGGCGTCGTTCCGACTGCCGCACTGATGGGGCGGGCAACCGAGGAGCTCGCTGGCCGCTCCGGACCGGGAATCGGTGGCCTGCTGAACGTGACGTTTGGCAATGCGCCAGAGTTGATCATCGCTCTGATGGCATTGGAGGCGGGTCTGCAGGAGGTCGTCAAGGCGTCGCTCGTCGGTTCGATCATTGGCAACGCTCTGCTTGTGCTCGGCGCCTCAATGCTCGCTGGTGGGATCACCCGAAATAACCGTGGCGGCGAGCAGAGCTTCGATCGGACTGCAGCCAGTGTGCAAGGTGGAACATTGTTGCTCGCTGCGGCAGCGCTTGTGATGCCAGCCGTCTACATCCTTGTCAGCGGAGGCAGTTTGCCGATGCCAACCGATGTCGAAATTGACTTCGGAAATACGGCTCAGACGCTGACCAACATCGTTGCCGTAGTTCTGATCATCACCTATGTAGCGGGGCTGATCTTCTCACTTGTAACGCACCGTGACATCTTCAATCCCGAGCATCCAACATCCGAAGCTGGCTGGAGCGTCAAGCGATCGGTCTTGACGCTGGCAGTTGCAGGAATTGCCGTCGCGGGGATGAGCGAACTGCTGGTTGGCTCGATTGAGGCGACCGCTCACGACCTTGGCCTGACCGAATTCTTCCTCGGTGCGATCGTTGTCGCAATAGTTGGCAATGCTGCCGAGCATTGGGTTGCGGTTGCGGTTGCGCGCAAGGACCAGATGAACCTTGCCGTCAATATCTCGGTTGGCTCGTCCGCGCAGATCGCACTGTTCGTAGCGCCCGTGCTGGCATTAGCGTCACTTGTAATTGGTCCTCACCCAATGGCGCTCGTGTTCAACGGCTATGAACTCGCGGCGCTAATCATTGCCGTGTTGATCACTGCGCAGGTGACCTCGAGAGGCCGATCAACCTGGTTCGAGGGTGTGCAGCTGCTTGCCGTCTACGCCGTAATTGGCGTCACCTTCTTTATGGCCTGAGTCGACTGCTTAGCTGCACTGGCAGTTGCATCTACCGCACAAGGTTGAGCCGTCCGCCCTCGCGCGCTACCCTTTGAGGACAATTCGTTGACTCACGAGTCAATATTCGTCGCCGGAGGAAAATCTTCCGGCCAGAACCACCGGAGGTCTAAAGACAGATGGTTGATTTCACCCTCAGCGACGAGCAGCAGCTGCTGCGCGAGATGGCCCATGACTTTGCAGCCAACGAGATGCGTCCCGTGGCAGCCGAATTTGACCGTGATGGAACTTGGCCCGAGGAAGTCCTCAAGAAGGCTTGGGAACTTGGCCTGATGAACAGCCACCTTCCGGAGGAGTACGGCGGACCAGGTGCCACCTACTTCGAAGGCGCTCTGATCGAAGAGGAGATGGGCTGGGGTTGTTCCGGAATCGGAACCTCAATCGCCTGCAACGGACTTGCCGCAGCGCCGGTCCTGCTTGGCGGCAGCGAAGCAACCAAGAAGGAATACCTGACTCGCCTTGGCGAGGGTGGCAAGTTCGCATCGTTCTGTCTGACTGAGCCAGGCGCCGGTTCGGATGTTGCCGGTATGCGCACGACAGCCGTCCGCCAGGGTGACAAGTACGTGATCAACGGTCAGAAGTGCTTCATCACCAACGGCAGCTACGCAGACTGGTACACCGTCTACGCAAAGACTGACAAGGACGCAGGCCACCGTGGCATCTCCGCCTTCGTCGTGCCGCGTGACGCCGGCGTAGTTGTTGACAAGAAGGAAGACAAGATGGGGCAGCGGGCGTCAAATACCGCAACCGTCTCCTTCAACGACGTCGAGATCCCAGCTGACAACCTGCTCGGCGAAGAAAACGGCGGCTTCAAGCTCGCGATGATGACGCTTGACCGCACCCGTCCAGGCGTAGCTGCAATGGCAGTCGGAATCGCTCGCTCGGCAATGGAGCACGCGATTGAGTACTCAAAGGAGCGCATTCAGTTCGGAGTTCCAATCGCAATGCACCAGGCAATTCAGTTCATGATCGCTGACATGGCAACCAAGGTTCACCTTGGACGCCTCGGCACATGGCAGTCAGCAGTTCTGCTTGACCAGGGTGCCCGTAACACGATCGAGTCGTCGCACGCAAAGCGTTTCGCAGCCGACACGGCGATGGAAGTCGCAACCGATGCCGTCCAGGTCTACGGTGGCTACGGGTTCATCAAGGAGTACCCGGTTGAGAAGATCATGCGCGACGCAAAGATCATGCAGCTCTATGAAGGCACGTCGCAGATCCAGCGCCTCGTGATCGCCAAGGAGACACTGCTCCCACGGCGGGTCGAGGAAGCCGTTCCCGCAACGGTCTGAGCCTCAGCAAACAGATTGTGCAGGGCCGGCGGCCCCGGACGAAAGTTCGGGGCCGCCGTGCGTTTGTGCTGCGTGGGATGATGGGTCGGTGACGAAGCCAGCCTCGAATGCCCGAGAAGCAGCCGCTGCGGCGACCCAGATCGGCTCCCAGGCGGAACTGGCCGCAGCTGAGAGCGCGCGTGACCGTGGTGCCGGCAAGACCGACCCGCTCGTCAGCGAGCTACGCCGCGCCGGTCTGTTACCGCTGCTTGTCCTGCATGAAGTGTCGGCGGCGCCTACTTACGGCAATCAGCTAATTGATCGTGTAACCGAACTTACCGGTGGAGTTGTCGCCGCTAACCCAAACACGATGTATC
>JAPLCG010000074.1 GCA_026392385.1 Solirubrobacterales bacterium | reverse complement strand
GCTGTGTCCAGAGAAAACCGTCGCGGCGAATTTCGACTTTGAGTTGCTCTGAGAGCGCGTTAACTACGGAGATTCCAACGCCGTGAAGTCCGCCTGAAACCTTGTAACCGCCGCCGTCTCCGAACTTGCCTCCGGAGTGAAGGACTGTCAGAACGACTTCAACAGCTGGACGCTTCTCGGTCTTGTGCTCGGCGACTGGAATACCACGTCCGTTATCAACGACAGTTACGGAAAAGTCATCGTGGATCGTTACGTCAACTGTTGTGCAATGACCGGCCAGTGCCTCGTCAACCGAGTTGTCAACAACTTCATATACGAGGTGGTGAAGACCGCGTGGCCCGGTTGAGCCGATGTACATTCCGGGCCGCTTACGGACAGCGGAGAGCCCCTCGAGGACTGTGATGTCCTGCGCGTCGTAGCTGCCTTCAGCAGTCTGTGTCTTGTTTTTGTCAGCCACGTTTGTTGGTGTCCCGTAGGGGGTTGCGAATCCGCCAGTCGAGCGTTATCGACGGTTTGCGGAAGCGCTCCTCGGGAGCCTCCGTAGGGTACCACAGGCGCCCCCCGCCAGACCTGCCAACTAGGGGCAATTTTCCCTAATTATTAGGGAATTCGTGCGTAATGTGATGAGAATCTAGCGGTTAGCGCCAACGACACAGCGCAGCCGTTGGACCAGCGAGTTTTCGAACTCCTCATCGAGTCGCTCAAGCACCTTGCGGGAGAGCAAATCCAACTCTTGAGCCCAGACCGATGAACTGCAAGTGATCGTCAATACGCCGCCTTTGAGCGAACTTGGGTACGTCTCTTTTGCGATTAAATCGCCGACGACTTTCGGCCAAGCCATTCTGATGCGCGTGATTGGATCTTGAGGCGCAATCTCAGCCACAAGTCGCTGAATCGCTCCACTAATTTTGCGCTCACGCCCCCGGCTCACGCGATCTTCAATCTCTGAGAGTTACTTTCCGGTCCGATGGGAATCCTGACAACCGAGGTTCCATCTGTAGCGGGAACATGCTCGAACTCGGTTGCTGTTACGACACACTGTCCGGACTCTGAGATCCGCCTAACAAGCAATGCTCGCCGCTCAGCATCGAGTTCGCTCATAACATCATCAAGCAACAAAAGCGGTGTCGAGCCCCGAGCTGATCCGATCACTTGACGTTCGGCTAGCAACAGAGAAAGCAGCGCAATTCGCTTCTCTCCCTGGGACCCGGCGATCTTTAGCTCTCGACCATCGCGCTTGATTCGCAACTCGTCGCGATGTGGACCAGCAATGGTGAATCCGCGCTCGATGTCTGCGGTCCGTTTCTCCTGCAACTCAGCGATGTATTGATCTCTATTGGCAGCCTTGCTGTGCCGGTAAGAGATATCCAGGGCGCCAAGTAGACCCAACTCTTCAGCCACATCAGCGGCGACGGTCTGCACCGCTGCGACAGCATCATCACGTGCTTCAGTCAACTGTTCGGCGATAGTCGCTAATTCGTTGTCCCAAGCATCAAGTGATGCTGATGAAGAGGTTCCACGCCGAATGTTTGAGAGCAGTGCGTTTCTTTGAATCAGGGCGCGAGAGTATTCACTCCGTAGTGGTGCTCGCGTTGGCCTTAGAGCAGCAACTAGTTGATCAATGTGAGCTCGACGTCCAGCGGGTGCTCCGGAAACCAAGGAAAGTCGGTCTGGAAGGAAGACTGTTACTAAGGGACGCAGGTCGCTTGCGGTTAGCGTTTCAACTGCTGCACCATCAACCTGGGAGAGCTTTGCGCTGCCCGGTTGCAGCCCGACACTTAATCGATGCTCGCCATCAGCAGCCTCCACGACCAATTCAACATGGGCCGCTTCGGCTCCATTTCGAACAACCTGTCTATCCGTTGAGGTTCTGCAAGATCGACCGGTACAACCGAAATAGATTGCCTCAAGCAGGTTGGTCTTACCGGCACCGTTCGGGCCGGCTAGGACTGTTAGACCCGAACCAAGCTCGAAGTTGCTGCGCTGCCAACTCCTAAAGTTCTTCAGGGCGATTCGGCGAACAACCATCGCCCAACCCTAGAGACGATCAGCTACCAAGACGGATCGGCATGATCAGGTATTCAAACCCCGACCCATCCGCTGATGCGATCAGACCAGGGCGAACCGAACTGATTAGTTTGAAGATCAGATCGCTTCCTTCAGAGCTCTCGATTCCATCCTTCAGGAATGTTGGGTTGAATCCGACCTCAAGTTTGTCACCCGAGTAAGGGACGGGCAGTGACTCGCGGGCTTCACCAACGTCCTGAGTCTCAGCACTAATCGTCAGGGAGCCTTGTTCAAAGCTCAGTCTCAACGGTTTAGTTCCCTGAGCCATCAGGCTTACGCGGCGAACAACATCAAGGAATTCATCGGCAGAGATATTCAGCTCGTGATCGAACTTGTCCGGGAGTAGTTCCGCGTACTTAGGGAACTGACCATCAATCAATCTCGACGCGAGCATTGCTTCACCGACTGCAAAGACAATTTGATTCTCTTCAACTGAGATCTTTACGTCGCCGTCCTCATCGCCTTGAGCCAGTCGCACCGCCTCCTGTAGGGCTCGAGCCGGGACATTTGCCTCAAATGACTCCGAAAGGGCTTCCTTAAGAGGCGTCTCCTTAATTGCGAGACGGTAGGAGTCGGTGGCAACCATCTTTACGGATGTTCCTTCAGCCTTAACGAGAATTCCGGTAAGCACAGGTCTTGCCTGGTCTGTGCTGGCAGCTCGTTCAACCCTTTTGACTGTCTCACTCATAGTTGCGGCAGGGATACTGACCGCCTTACTTCCTCCACCCTCTGGAAGCGTTGGAAAATCCTCGGAACGAAGTGTTCGCAAGTCGAAGGTCGCTGATCCTGATCGGACCTCAACATCCTGTCGTTCGCTGCGTGCCTCAATTTCCAATTCGCCATTTGGAAGTGACCTGATGATGTCGGCGAACAGCCTTGCCGGCAGCACAACCTCTCCTGGACTTTCAACCGTGCCTTCGAGGGGGAGTCTCAGCGACAGCTCCATGTCTGTCGCTCGAAGCTCGATTCCGTTCTTGTCAGCTACGAGTTGAACACCAGCGAGTGCCTGAATCGATGTTCGGCTAGAGGCGATCCTTGTAGCCGATTGAAGGGAGTCGAAGAGATCGCTCTTCGACAGTTTCAAACGAAGGGATCCAGATGATTTAGAAGGAGTAGTCATAAGGGTGATGATTGTGTTGAAAGCGTTGAAAGCTTTGCTTGGGAAGCCTCGCCCGTGAAGTTAATAGTTTCAGGCAGCACGGTCGTTGCTGGTGATTCGGCGCTCAAGCGCTCGGATCGCGAGCGCCTCTTGGGGGTCGGATGCGATGCGTTGCTGAACACGTTTACAGGCGTTGATAACTGTTGAGTGGTTACGACCACCGAAGGAACGGCCAATCTCAGGGAGTGGCTGTTCAGAAACCTCACGCGCTAGGTACATCGCTACCTGGCGAGGCCAGAGCACATTCGCAGACCGCGACTTTGACTCCAGTTGCGAACAGTCGAGCCCATAGGCCTCAGCAACAATTCGCTTGATCTGGTCACTACTAGCTGGGCCTATCTTCTCACGCGATTGTTCAGGGTAGATCTGTTCGAGTACCTCGGATGCGAGTTCCTTAGTCACCTCAGATCCGGTTAGCGATGCGTATGCAACAACCCTGATTAGAGCCCCCTCAAGCATCCGAACATTTCCACGGATTCTCTGAGCAATTGTTACAAGTGTCTCGCGGGGAACCTCAGCTAACCCGTCGCGACGCACACGCATGGCAAGGATTGAGGTTCGCGTTTGGATATCAGGCGGCTGGATGTCAACGACAAGGCCGGAACCGAACCGTTCACGAAGGCGCTCCTCGAGAGCACCTAGGTCGGCAGGTGTTCTATCTGAGCTGATTACAAGCTGGGCGCCGGTGTCGTGGATCGCGTTGAAGGTATGGAAGAACTCCTCCTCCGTTCTCGCCTTGCTCTCAAGGAATTGAATGTCATCAATCAGCAGTACATCGGTTGTTCGGTATAGAGCCTTAAAGGTCTCAATGTCTCCACCCCGGAGCGAACCAACGAACTGGTTGGTGAACTCCTCAGCGGTTGTGTAAATGACGCGCCTAGCTTCGCCATGGGACTCAATGAAGTTGCCAATTGAATGGAGGAGATGGGTCTTACCTACACCAGGCGGTCCATAGATGAACAGTGGGTTATAGGCCTGACCGGGCATTTCCGCCACAGCAAGTGCCGCAGCGTGGGCAAGGCGATTCTCTTCGCCGATCACAAACTGTTCGAAATCAAACTTCGGATTCAAATCAGCTGTTTCGAGCTGGGTTGGTTCTGAAGCAGTCGCGACGTTCTCTCGAATCGAACCCTTCAAATGATTACCGCTGACGCTGATCTGTCCTGGTGCGACGATCTCAACTGTCATAGGCCTGCCGGCGGCGGTTGACGCAGCCTCGCTTAGTAACCCGGAGAAGCGGCTCTCAACCCAGCTACGAATTGAGTCCGATGCCTCTACTAGTAAAACGCCGGGCTCAAGGAGAGCTGGGCGCAGTGGTTCGAGCCAAACCTGGAAAGTTGACTCACTGACCTCGCTGCGAAGCAGTCCCGATGCACGGTTCCAGATGTTTTCGAGTTCGCTCAGAGTGGTTCCTCGCGCACAGCAGCGCATGGTTGTAGGACGGCTATTGGGCGGCTGTAGGAGCGACCACCCGAGACAGTCGGGACAGTAACCGACGATTGACACGGTGAAAGTGAGCCAACCCGCATTTTGGATCTTTTTCGCTTTTCGGATCACATTTATCCTTGACGACGCTTGGCAACCGATCGGTGTAGACTCATCAATCGTGAAGCGGACCTACCAGCCCAAGAAACGCAAGCGTGCGCGTGCGCACGGCTTCCGCACCCGTATGGCGACCAAAGCCGGTCGCCGGGTACTGGCACGCCGCCGCGCGAAGGGCCGCCGCAGCCTGACTGTCTAGTGGCTGGGCGCGAGGCGCGACGCGGGAGACTTACGCGAAGCGCTGACTTTGATCGCGTTTATCGCAAAGGCAGCTCTCACTCAAGCAGGATGTTTGTTCTGCACACCTTCCCACGGGGGGACTCTGAGCCATGCAGACTTGGATTATCTGTATCGCGGAAGGTTGGCGGCGCCGTTGAGCGCAACCTCGTTAAGCGTCTCGTTAGAGAAGCATTTGATGCCGAGGGTCCGCACCTTGCTGAAGGAGTCGATGTAGTTGTGGCAGCGAGGAGTGGCTCGGCTGATTTCGCTGAACGCGAGGGCTTAGTCGGTGTATCGCGGGAACTTGACGAGCTGCTTAAGCTCGCGGAAGTCAAGGCTAAGAGTTGAATTATCAGCGAATAGGCCGCCGCCTGGCAACCTCACCGATCCGGTTTTGGTCGAGGTGGATTTCGCCAAGTCTTGCTCCGCGCTGCAAATATGAGCCCTCCTGCTCGCGCTACGCAACCCAAGCTGTCGAAGAGTTGGGCATACTCCGCGGCGCGGTACTTGCTGGTTGGCGACTGTTGAGGTGCAATCCATGGAGCCATGGAGGAGTTGACAGAGTCGCCGATCGAGGATTGTTCCGCGAGCACCGACCTGTTGCTGACAGCACGACCGCACCGGAAGCGAAAACTTAATGAACATCACGATCCCAATCAGCAACATCATCAGCGACATCCTCGGACCGTTGATCAGCGCACTCGATTGGGTGCTGGTTCAGATTCACTCCGTTGTCGGATCCTGGGGCCTATCAATCATCTTCCTGACGATTTTGGTTAGGGCGCTGTTGATTCCATTGACGCTCAAGCAGATCCGCTCAATGCAGGCGATGCAGCGAATGCAGCCTGAAATTAAGGCGATTCAAGCCAAATACAAGGGTGATAAGCAGAAGCTGAACGAGGAGTTGATGCGGTTTTACAAGGAGAACGAGATCAACCCACTCGGCTCCTGCCTCCCCCTGGTAGCCCAATTCCCTGTGTTTATTGCGCTCTTCTACATGCTTCGAGAAGACCTTAAGATCGATATCTGCCCAGGCATAACGCAGTACGCAGCAAGCATCAACAAGTCAGTTAGTTCAATTGCCTGCGGTCAGGTGCCAGGCCCAACCGGTCAAATTCCCGGGACAACCGACCAGGAGTTCCTCTTCATACCGGACCTAACGAGCAAGGCGACTGGCGCTGTCCTAGTTGTGCTGATTGTTTTGTACGTCGGTTCTCAGCTTGGCTCAAGCCTGATGATGACCACAACAATGGACAAGACGCAGCGCAACATCATGCTTGCGATGCCGCTCGTGTTCGTCTTCTTCATCCTTGGGTTCCCTGCCGGCCTGATCCTGTACTGGATCACAACAAACCTTTGGACGGTTGGTCAGCAGTATCTAGTCAAGAGATCCTCGGGCGGCATCAAACCCGGTGATGCGGCTCCAGCCGTGATCGCCGGACGAGCCGTAGCGAAGGAATCAGGAGATAAGAAGTCGTTGCCAAAGGTCTCGGGTCAACAGAACAGTAAGAGCGAGGGAAGCAAAAGCAGCAAGCCCAAATCTGGCGGTAAGACGAAAGAATCTGACAGCGGGGATGCAGGAAAGACGGGCGAGAAGCCTAAAAGTAAGGGTGGTCCACCACCAAGTAGGGGCAAGAAAAAGCGAACCGGGAGACGCCGATGAGCGCTCGTGAAAGAGTCCACGCACTGATTGAGACCGCAGTTCCGATGCTCAACCCAGACGCGACATTTGAGACCGTTGATGACGGAGAGGTCATCTCCGTCGCTATCGAGGGGGATGAACTCGGCCAGATCATTGGCCGGCACGGTCAGACATTGGATGCGCTGCAGCACCTCGCCTCTCGCGCAG
>JAPLCG010000079.1 GCA_026392385.1 Solirubrobacterales bacterium | reverse complement strand
GGCGCTGTTGCTCGCACCAATCGACAATCCATTGCCACTTGCCGATGATGCAGAGTCTGCCTACTACCTTCACCTAGAGGTCGAGGATCAGCCCGGCGTGCTCGCTCAGGTTGCCGCGCTGCTCGGCGAGCATGGCATTTCCGTTCGCTCCGTAGTCCAGCGTGGACTTGGTGCAAACGCACGACTGGTGATGGTCAGCCACCGTGTTGCTGATTCCCGTTTCGCGGCAGCGCTCGAACAGATCGCTCAGCTAGATGCGCTCAGGTCACAGCCGAGGGCGATCAGGGTCCTCGAAGAGGAGTTCGGCGGCTGAGCGATGAGCGGGCTAATTGAGCGCTACATAGATCGTCTGCCATTCGAGATTGGCGATCCGATCATCAGTCTCGGCGAGGGGACAACTCCGCTGATTTACGCGTGCGAAATTTCGGAACGGGTTGGCGCGAGGGTCTGGTTGAAGCTTGAAGGGCTCAACCCAACCGGTTCATTTAAGGATCGCGGAATGACCTGTGCTGTCTCGGCAGCCGTTCGCGATGGTTCTGAAGCAGTGATCTGCGCATCAACTGGCAACACAGCGGCAAGCGCGGCCGCCTATGCGGCTCGTGCCCGGATCACCTGCGCTGTGATCGTCCCCGAAGGGAGGATCGCCCAAGGGAAGCTTGCCCAATCGCTGATTCACGGTGCCCGGGTGATTGAACTTGATGGCAACTTTGACGATGCCTTGCGGTTGGTTAGAGAACTTTGTGAGAGCAGCCCGATTGCGCTTGTCAACTCAGTCAATCCGTTTCGCCTAGAGGGGCAGAAGACAGCCGCATTCGAGGTTCACGAACAGTTGCCTGAACTTGCGGCACTGTCAATTCCAGTCGGCAACGCCGGCAACATCAGCGCTTGGTGGAAGGGATTCAGCGAGCTAGGAGTGAAGCCACGATTGTTTGGCTTTCAGGCTGAGGGAGCCGCACCACTTGTTCTTGGTCACACGGTTGAAAATCCAGAGACGATTGCGACGGCAATCAGGATCGGCAATCCGGCCCGACGCGATGAAGCACTTGTCGCTCTCGACGAGTCGAATGGACTGATCAGGACGGTTAGCGACGATCAGATCCTCGAGGCATACCGACTGCTAGCCAAGACTGAGGGAGTGTTCTGCGAGCCAGCCTCAGCGGCATCTGTCGCAGGTCTCTTGGTGCACGGGGCCGATGGCGTTGAGGATGTCGTTTGTGTCTTAACAGGCAATGGACTGAAGGATCCAGATACAGCGCTCGCGCAGGGCGGGGAAATGGTCAAGTGCGCCGATGATCTCGCCGCGCTCGAGCAGGCGGTCCTCAGTTGAGCGAGCAGGTGACGGTCAGTGTCCCGGGCAGTTCGGCGAACCTTGGCCCAGGCTTCGACACGCTTGCTGCAGCGTTGGATCGGCGGTTGCGCCTCGTTGTGCGACCGGCACCTGAGTTCAACCTCGTAACGGATTTAGATCTACCGAAGGACAGATCGAATCTGCTTGTTCGGGCCTTTGAGCGGGTCCTGCCCGCCGACAACTTCGCCTTTGAGGTTGATTCAGATATCCCGCTTTGCGGTGGGCTCGGTTCGAGTGCCTCAGCTGTCGTTGCTGGCATTCTTGCCGCACAGGCGCTTGGTGGTGAATGTCCCAATCCTCTCGCTCTAGCAATTGAGGTTGATGGAGTGCCGGATAACTCGACGGCTGCGATGCATGGCGGAATTACGATCACGGTCGGTGGTGTCGTGAGCCGGATCAATCCGCCTGCGTCTGTTGAACTCGTAGTCGTTGCCCCAACTGATTCCGTGCATACAAACGACGCCCGCCGTGCGCTTCCGGCGACAGTCGAGATGGCGGCAGCAAGCTCCAATGCCGGCTATGCAGCGGCACTTGGCGCGGGCCTCGCGAGCGACGATGTTGAACTGATCGCACATGGCCTTCACGACACCCTTCACCAACAGGCGCGAGCCTCGCTGTTTCCACGTTCCGCCGATCTGCTCGAGCGGGCGACCGAACTTGGGGCGATCGGAGCGACAATCTCGGGAGCCGGTCCGGCGGTGCTGTTCTGGTGTCTAGCCGGCTCAAGGGCTGCGGTCGTTGATTCGCTAACTGCTGAGACGTCAGGATGGGCAACTGTCTTTGAAGTTGGCTTTGATGATCTAGGAGCAACGGTTGAAAGAGAGGCGATTTAATGAGCGCAGCAGACGATTTCCGGAGGGCGGTCGAATCACGGGACATGGAGCGCGGCGCCGCATGTCTCGCAGAGGACGTCGTCTTTAAGAGCCCGGTTGCATTCAAGCCGTATGAGTCAAAGCCGGTAGTGACGTTCCTGCTCAGCCATGTGATTGAAGTGTTTGAGGACTTCGTTTATGTGGACCAGGCCAGCGAAGGTTCAACTCATGTGTTGCGTTTCAACGCGACGGTCAATGGAAAGCAGGTCGATGGAGTCGACATTCTTGAGACCGACGGGCCGG
>JAPLCG010000073.1 GCA_026392385.1 Solirubrobacterales bacterium | reverse complement strand
ATGAACTGCGTGCCGGCGAACGAGACGCCACAGGCGACGATCGCCGGCAGCACTTCCATGGCGCGCTTGCGCCCCACCATGATGACCATCAGGTAGCCCGGAATGAAGACCGACACCATCGCGCAGAGCCTTGAGCGTGGCGGGCATTGCTCCGTAAAGTTCAGCTGCAACCGGCCGCGGGTGGTCGCGCTCCGGTTCAGCAACGTCGATGATTATCAGCTCAGTCTGCTCACCAAAGCTGCCACCGAAACCAAGCCTGAAGTCCATTGGCACACCAATCACAAGTGCAACATCGGCGGCTTGAAGCATCGCGCTACGGGCGCGCGAGCGGTAGTACTCACTATCGGCTGGTACAGAGCCGCGAGCCATGCCGTTTACGGCAGCCGGAATACCGAGCTCCTCGCAGAGCCGCATTAGCTCAACCTCGCCGCGGCCCCACCAGAGATTGGTGCCAGCCATAACCGCAGGGCGTTCGGCGTTCTTGAGCAGTTCGATCGCCCGATCGAGGTCTGGCCCAGTCGCGCCGCGACCCTCCCACGGAGCATGCCTGACCGGCGGCTTGTCAAGGTCCTCACTCTTTCCGAAGATGTAGTCCATTGGGAAATCTAGGAAGGTTGGCCCGCTCGGTGGGGCAATCGCGGCAGCGATCGCATCATCGATCAGTTCAGGGATTTCCGCAGTCGAGTCAGGAGTTGCAGCCAGCTTTACGAGCGGCCGCACAAATGGAATGTGGTCAATCTCCTGAAGTGACCCCATTCCCCAACGCATCTGCGGTGCGCGCCCTCCAAGTGCCAGAACCGGTGAGCGGTTCATCAGTGCGCCAGCAAGAGCACTCATCGCATTCGTTACGCCTGGCCCTGCCGTCAGTGCACAAACACCGAGCTCTCGAGTTACCTTCGACCAGCCTTCAGCAGCGAATGCAGCGGTCTGCTCGTGCCGAACATCAACGATGTCGATCCCCTCTTCACGGCAACCGTCGTAGATCGGGAAGATGTGGCCGCCGGAGAGCGTCCACAGACTACCTTTCAGTCAGGAGGATTGTCTGACTGAAGTGCACAGCTAGACTTCCGGCAGACCACGAGGAGGAACCCATGAGTGCAGGAGCAGCAATTCAAATTGATGGTGAACGGGTACGCGAGCTGATTGAGCGCGAAGAGGCTCGACTCAATGAGAACACTCAGGCTTCGGACCGCATGTATGAGCGCGCCCGTGACAGCCTTGCTGGCGGCGTAGCTTCCTCCTACCAGCTGCGTGACCCGTGGCCGATCTACATTGACCGCGGCGAAGGACCTCGCGTCTGGGATGTTGACAACAACGAGATGTGGGACTTCCATAACGGTTTCGGCTCGATGGTTCAGGGCCATGCACACCCAGCAATTGGCCGTGCGATCAGCGAGCGGTACTCACGTGGAACTCACTTCGCGGCCCCGACTGAAGATGGCATTGTCGTTGCCGAGGAACTAGTTCGGCGCTGGGGTATCCCAAAGTGGCGCTACACAAACTCGGGCTCCGAAGCGACGATGGACGCGATCCGTATCGCCCGAGCCCACACCGGTCGTGAGGATGTCCTGAAGATCTTTGGTTCCTATCACGGCCATCACGACACAGTGATGGTTTCAATTGGCGTCGAATACGACGCGATCGGTGAGGGTGACGACCTTGCATCGATCGCTTACGGCGCTGGCATTCCCAAAGCAACTGTTGAACAGGTCCACGCCGTTCACTTCAATGACGCCCCGGCGATGGAGCGCAAGCTTGAAAAGCTGAAGTCAGAAGGTCGGCTTCCAGCCTGCGTAATCATGGAGCCAGCAATGATGAACCTCGGTGTCGTGCTTCCCGAGCCTGGTTATCTGGAGGCAGTTCGGGAGATCACAGCTCGGCTTGGCGTCGTGCTGATCTTTGATGAGGTCAAGACCGGAATCTGCATTGCCCCCGGCGGTGCTACCGAGAAGTTCGGCGTCACCCCAGACCTCGTGACACTCGCGAAGGCGCTTGGCGGCGGATTGCCGATCGGCGCAATTGGCGGCAGCGAAGCGGTCATGGCCTGCGTTGAGGACGGCAGCGTCTACCAGGTTGGTACCTACAACGGAAATCCGTTGGGAATGGCTGCCGCGCGCGCAAACCTGCTTGAGGTAATGACACCTGCCGCCTACGAGCACCTTGACCATCTAAATGATCGAATCCTCGAAGGCTGCACTGGAGTGATCGAAGAGTTCAATCTGCCCGGCTATGCGGTCGGTATCGGATCGAAGGGCTGCGTGACATTCTCAACGGAGAAGGTCGTTGACTACGCGGTCTTCAAGGCCAATCAGGACAAGATTCTCTGCGACCTCGCTTGGCTCTACAACATGAATCGCGGGATCTACATGACTCCGGGACGCGAGGAGGAGTGGACGCTGTCGGTAACTCACACCGACGAAGCGATTGACTCCTATGTCTCCTGTTTCCGGGAGATGGCCGCAGACCTTGTTGCCTGAAGACGAGTAGAGCGGTCGAGCAGCGCTGAGTTAAGTTCGGCGCCAAGCAGGATCATGAGCGCGATCGCGTAGAACCAGAGCAGCACGATCACAAGGAACACGGCTGTCGTTCCGAATCGCCATACCGACGATGCGTGCGTCAGGTAGTAGGGGTAGATGAAGTCAAGCGCCGCAATGACGACCGTTGCTGCCAGTGCGCCTGGCCAAACAGCTCGCCATCTCAACCGTTCATTTGGGCCGAGCGCGTAGATCGCCCAGAGGGTCAGGAATAGCAGAGCAACGCCAACGGCCAGCGATGTAATAAGCGTCCCGCCCGGAACCGCATCAAGCCCAAATGGAAGGTCAGCTTGGACGGCCGCAATTGCGCTCTGGATAACCGGAACGGCAACTGTTGCAGCAACGAATAGAAGTACAAGCCAGAGCATCGCGAAGGCAAAGCGTTTCTGCCCGAGCCAGCTTCGCTTTGGCAGCGAATAGATCGTTCCAAACGCCGTGTCGACCGCGCCCCAAAAACTCATCCCCGTCCAGATACTTGCGACAAGCGAGATCAATCCGATACTTGCTGAGCCTTCACGGATCCTGCCCAGCAAAGAGTGCAGGGTTGTGTCGGCTGGCCCGGGGAAGATCGCTCCGAGGTCGCGGTCGATCGCGGCTTCGAAATCGCTTGATCCAACTAGACGGCCTGCGATCCAAAGTGAAAGAACCGCGAACGGCACAATTGAGATCGCCAAGTTGTAGGCGACCATCGCTGAAAGGCCGGTGACATTGTCCTTTCCGAGCCGTTCAAAAATCGGCAGCAGGAACGACTTGATGCGCTTCATGGTTTAGTCGCGCCGCTTGCGCGTTACAAGCACATCGCCACTCAGCCCATCCGGTGCGGCTGCGGCAACTGCTCGCAAATCTCCCTCGGCGAGGTCTGGGACCACCTCTAGTGCGCGAGGAGCCCAGAGTCGGACTTGATCACGCTTGCCCTGCATTGGCACAGAGAGCCGCTCCTCAAAGCCTCCGTGATCACGCGTCAGGCGTGCGTGAGTAGCACCAGCGACAAGCACTGCGTCGCCCGTATCGCGGGTAGCCCGCTCAACGCGCTGGGAGGTATTGACTGTGTCGCCGACAACTGTGAAGTCGGAGCTTCCGCCTCCGCCAATTGTTCCCGCAACCGCAGGACCGGAGTTGATGCCAATACCAGCCTCAAGGTGACCGGCGAATCGCGAGCGGAGCAGCGTAACGATTTCGAGTGCAGCATCAACTGCCTTGTCGGCATGGCCGTCCAGCGACTCTGGCGCGCCGAACAGGGCGAGCAGCCCGTCGCCCGTGAACTTGTTCGGAGTACCGCCGTGGCGCACAATCGCCGGAATGACAATGTCGAAGAACTCGTTGAGTCTGGCTACGACGGCTCGCGGTGCGGCCCGCTCTGCGAATGAGGTGAAGCCGCGAATATCGAGGAACATGACCGTCAGGTCAACCTCGCGACCTTCAAGCCGTTTGGTGTCTTCGTCAAGAACTGCCGCCGCTACCGTTGGATCGACATACTCGCCAAGCGCAGATTCGAGTCTCGCCCGCTGCTGCATACCGGCCATCAGCTGATTGAATCCGGAAGCAAGATTGCCAATCTCATCGCCAGTCATTACTGGTACCCGTGCAGAAAAGTCGCCATTTCGGGCGCGCCGTGCAGCCTCGCGGATTGAGTTGATTGGAAGCAGCAGCGACTGCGAAAGCAACAACGAAAGGCCGAGTGAAACGGTTGTCGCCACGACGACAACGAGAATCACATCGCTGCCGATGTTTTCAATTCCGCTCTGGTCGCCTTGATCGGAAAGGATCGCGACCATCAGGCCAGTTATGACGTTGATGATTGGCAGACCAAGCAGCAGCTTGGCACTGACGCTGACCGTTGATACGCGTGGCTGGATACCGGCCGGAATTCGCTTCGCAAGTTCGGCAACTGGCGGTCGAAACACCAACTCAAGCATGAAGAATCGCAATAGAAATCCGTAGAGCAGGATCACCGACCCCGTCAGCAGGATCAGCAACGCTCCCCACCACGGAAGATTTTGGTCGAGCGAAAGCCAGATAACGAACGGCACGAGGATGATCAGCACCGATCGCTGACCGGCTCGTCGGAAGTGCCGGGACGGCAAGCCAACAATCATTCGCCAGGCGTGGACCGTGCTTTCCTCGTCGCTGAGTCGCCCAGCCAATACGTCGTGGACTGGCCGTAGAGCGCCTTTGATCGCACGGAATGAGACGAGATTGTCAATCAGAACAAGCACTTCCAGCACGGCAAGCGCCTGCCAGAACTGACTGCTCGTGAACGAAAGCTGCACTCCAACCAAGACGATCGCGAGCAGCGCAATCAGGTGGCCTCCAAGCAGGATGACCACCGCTGCACGGAACGGGTAGTTGGCCCCCGCCGCGCGGTAGGCTCGCATAAGAATCCGATTGCTGAAACTGACGATGCTGTTCATTGCTACTCAGAGAGTGGCAGGCCAGCGGCCGCAATGCCAGAGCAGTTACAAAACGGCCAACGATCGGAAGTTCCTCTGGCAGCTAACCGTTGCCCATTCGATCGGCAACGGCCCATTTTTGCCTATGCAATACTTATGTGAATGAGCGACGAAGGCAGGTCCAGCGTGCCAGCGGCAAAGCTGTTGACACTTGGTGAAGCGGCGAAGGCGATTGGCGTCAGCACCGACACGCTTAGGCGCTGGGATGCCATCGGCAGAATCGAAACCACGCGTGACGGTCGCGGACGGAGACTTGTAAGCCCTACAGAGGTGGAACGCCTCACCGGCCGCCCATCACGCCCGGAAGTCGGATCGAGCCTTTCGGCACGCAACCGTTTCAGCGGCGTAATCCGCTCCGTGGAGGTTGATGGAGTAATGGCTTTGGTCGAACTCGACGCAAATGGCCAGACAGTTGTCGCAGCAATCACACGCGACTCGGTCGAAGAGCTCGGACTCGCCCCCGGCGTACATGCAACTGCCGCCGTTAAAGCGACTTCGATAATGATCCAGCGCGACCCTGAACACGACAGATGAAGCGACTTGCTATCGCAGTGCTACTGGGCCTTCAGGTCGCTGCCACAGGCTGCGGCGGCAACGACGGGCGCACCTTAAAGGTCGGAGCTGCGAGTTCGCTGAAGCTCCCACTTGTAAAACTTGCTGCGACTTACCCGGCAGGAACACTCGTGCTTGAGTCCGGCGGCTCCGACAAGCTCGCAGCGGCGATCCGAGCAGGCCGCCGCCCAGATGTATTCATCGCAGCCAGCCGAACGCAACCCGATTCCCTCTATGCCGATCGGCTTACCGGACGGCCGGTCGCAGTAGCCGGAAACAGCCTCGTGATCGCAACTCGCAAGGGCGGTCCAAAGTTCGGATCACTTGCCGATCTCGGCAGGCGCGGCGTCAAGATCGCACTCGGATCAAAGACGGTCCCGATCGGCTCCTACGCGGACAAGGCGCTCGCCAAACTTCCAGCCCAACAGCGGACGGCAATTCTCAACAATGTTAAGAGTCGCGAGCCAGACGCAAGCAGCGTTACCGCCAAACTGCGCGAGGGAGCAGTCGACGCGGCCCTGCTCTACAGGACCGATGTAGACGGCTCAGCAGGAAGCCTTTCAGCCGTCGCGATTCCAAAGTCTGTCGCGCCGCTTGTCACCTACTTCGCCGCAGTAGTAAACGGGACGAAACTCCCGAATGCTTCCGCGGCCCTGGTGAAGAGCCTGCGCTCCGGTCGCGGACAGAGCCTGCTGCGCTCGGCTGGCTTCCTTCCACCGCCAGCTAAATGATCTCGCGAGGACTCCGGTGAGCTTCACCGCAAAACGCATTGGACTACAGCTGTTTCTATGGACATGCCTGACTCTGTTGCTGCTGTTCCTCGCGATTCCCGTCGTCGCGATCCTGACCGCTTCAACTCCGAACGAGCTAATCAGGAGCCTCCAAGACGAGGCCGCGATCGATGCCCTCCTGCTCAGCCTGCGCTGCACACTGATTGCATTGCTGATCATCCTCCTCGTTGGCACGCCGACAGCATGGCTGCTTGCTACACGAAGCTTCCGTGGCCGCTCAGCTCTAACCACCGTCATTGAGCTGCCGCTGGTGCTGCCACCTGCAGTTGCAGGCCTCGCACTGCTCGCAGCGTTCGGCCCACTCGGCCTGTTCGGAGGGTTCTTCGAGAGTGCTGGAATCCGGCTTGTACTTGAGACGGCCGGGGTGATCGTCGCACTTGTATTCGTTGCAAGCCCGTTCTATGTCCGGCAGGCACAGGCGGCATTCGCGGCGATTGACAGAGAAACCCTTGAGGCATCACGGACACTTGGTGCAGGCGAAGGCCGCACCTTTCTTCGCGTCGCCGTTCCTACCGCGGCTGGCGGGCTTGGCTCGGGAGCCGCACTCGCCTGGGCTCGAGCACTCGGCGAATTTGGTGCAACTCTGATGTTTGCTGGCTCGCTCCAATCGATCACCCAGACTGCTCCGCTAGCGGTATACGACCTGTTCGGAACCAACCTCGTCGGCGCCGAAGCGCTGGCGGCAGTTCTGATCGCCTGCTCCGCCGCGCTGCTGCTTGTCTCGAAGCTGTCGCTCCAACGGAGTGGCTACGGCGATGTTCAGCGCTGACCTGAATGGCAAGGTTGGCAAGTTCGACATCAATGCTTCGCTCAGCGTTGATTCGGGTAGCTGCACAGCCCTGATTGGCCCCTCTGGCGCCGGTAAAACAACTGTGCTTCGGATGATTGCGGGACTCCACCCAGTTGACAGCGGAACGATCAAGTTCGGCTCTGAGGTTTGGTTTGACTCATCCGCACGGATCAACCTTCTCCCTGAGCAGCGCAGTCTTTCTGGCGGCGAACGCAAACGAGTAGCGGTTGCGAGGGCGCTGGCAAGGGAACCGTCAGTCCTACTGCTTGACGAGCCATTTTCCTCACTAGACGGCGACACTGGGGCGCTGCTTAGATCGCTGGTTGCCGAGAAGGTCGCCGCTGACTCGATCGCCTGCATCGTCGTTACCCACGACCCGGCTGACATTGATGGCCTCGCAACGACAACGGTGCGCCTTGACAGTGGCGACGCGCGTATGCTGCCCTAACCCGTCCGGGTGGCGGAATTGGCATACGCGGCTGGCTTAAAACCGGCTGCCCGCAAGGGCTTGTGGGTTCGAACCCCACCCCGGATATCCCACACTTCTCAGCGGCTTTGAGACTTATCCCGACCTTTACCTAGGGTTATCCAGAAGCTGATTCGCGAATTGCGAAACTTTCTCCCACATCAAGTGTTGTGAACTTCAAACCGGGGGAATCATGGAAGCAGCATCAATCAGGACAGGTCAAGAAACAGCAGGACGCCAAGGGATCGCGCTTGGCTCGCCACTGCTACGCCTTCAAAGTGACGAACGACTGGTAACCATGATCCGCCGCGGCAACCAAAACGCATTCGAGGCTCTCGTAAGTCGCTACCAGGGACGCCTGCTTGGTTTCTGCCGAAACATGCTTCGCAGCAACGAGGATGCAGAAGACGTCCTGCAGGAGGTATTCGCTTCTGCTTACACGGCGATGCTCGCCGATGAGCGTGAGATCACGGTTCGCCCGTGGCTCTACAAGATCGCTCGCAACCGCTCGCTTAATCACATGCGTCGCTCACGCCCAATCGGCGTTGACTCAATGGACATTCATGTAGCTGATTACGGAACATCAACCGCAGATCGCGTTGAGCAGCAGAGCGAATTCCGCGAGTTGGTGGCTGACATCGGCCTGCTGCCCGAGACGCAGCGCACCGCACTTCTGCTGCGCGAAGTTGACGGTCTGCCATATGAACAGATTGCCGACGCAATGGAGACAACCGTTCCGTCCGTCAAGTCACTCCTTGTTCGCGCAAGGGTCGCCCTTGCTGAGCTCTCCGAAGCTCGCGGACTTACCTGCGACGATGTCCGTCTGGAACTCGGCGAGATCGCCGAAGGCCTCAAGCGACGCGTTAGCCCGCCGATCCGTCGCCATATGAAGAGCTGCGACAGCTGCAAGGAGTTCAAGGCGCAGCTGACAGTTGGCAACAAGGTGCTTGCCGGAATGGCTCCAATTGGGGCACTTGCCGCGATCAAGCAGCTCGTCGCTACCCATGTCGGCCTCGGTGGAAGCTCTGCCGCAACCGCCGGCGGATCGACCGTTGGCGCTGGAGCCGCATCAGGTCTGACAAGCACATTGACAGCAACCGTCTCAGCGGTCGCCACCAAGGCAGCTGCTGGTGTTGCTGCGGCGGCCCTCGTAACTGCAGGTGCAGTTGAGGTGCAGCGAGACATCACCTCTGTCGCGCCACAGAGCTCCGAAGTAACCGCCAGTGCCGCACCGACCAATGCGGCAGCTCCGCTTGCCGCCATCACGCCGGCTATTGCCCCTGCTGCCACAACTGTGCCAGTTGCAGCCGCAGCAACGACAGCACCAGCGGTTGCCGTGACTGACAGCACCAACGTCGCACCAGCAGACATGGCACCTGTCGCCAATGTCTCGCCAGCGGATACGGCAACAGCACCGGCTACGAGCGATGTCGTAACCACCGAGGACACCACCGTGCTAGATCCGACAACCGATGGGACGGCAAGCAGCTCGGGCAGCGAGACAGTTACAGAAAGCGGTTCCGATCAACCAGCAGCTGCTACGAGCGACACAGCTCCTATTGAGCCGGCAACCGATGCTTCAGCAGCCCAGGCACCAGCCGCGCCAGCGGCTGGCTAAGCAGCTTGATCGATTGGTCGCTTAGCTCAACGAGTAGCGCTGCTGATCAGCAGCGCTACTTAGTAGGTGAGCTGAGTCGCTACTCGATCAACCGCCTCAGCTAGCCGCGTCCAAATGACTCAAAGGCAACCATCGTGTGAGTCCTGACAACGCCTGGCAGCTGACCGATCTCGCTACTTACGACAGTTGAAAGCCCCTCTGCCTGATCAACTCGGACAATTGCGACGAAATCCCACTCGCCGCCAACTGAATAGGCCTCAGCTACTCCTTCAACAAGAGCCAGCTCATTGCCAAGTGTCGGCATAGCTGTGCGCTCAGCTGCCACCAGAACGATTGCGCTCGTCATCGCTATTCACGCTCCCTCATGGTTGATCGATGTCTTGCTGTTCAGCGGATCTCTGCAAGGCTAATTCAGCTGCCAGTTCGAATCCGACGGCAACTCCCACGAGCATGCCGATCCGGGTCTCCTCGGCAAGAAGTGTCCGCACCGCGCGGTCGCGCTCTTCCAAGTCTGCGCCCGCAAGCGCATCAGCAACCGCCTGAGTATGAGCATCGTCGAACCACCCGCCATCTTCAAGCGCGGCGGCGAGAATCCGCTGCAGCTGAGGGGCATTGTCGGCAACGAGCTGCTGTGCGGAGTCAAGCCGCCCAGGTTCGCTGAGCGAGGCAATCGCAGCTTCAAGCGAATCCGGCCCGGTTGAGGATTGCTCAGCCATTTGTCAATCGTACCGGGGCAACTGATCAGCGCCCTTGCTTTGCGAGAACCAAACCGGTGATTGCGCCTACGACCAGCCCTGACCCAAGCGCGATCCAGGTCGCCTGGGAGACAAGCAGTGGCAGTGGGATCAGTACTGCAATGGCTACGAGTCCACCGACCAAGTCGCCATCGGTCGCCCCTCGCCGACGTGCGAGCAACTCGGCCAATGTCCAAGCACTCGCCACGGCCGCTGCCGCAGCCAGCGCACCGCCACAGGGCTGGATCGTCACAAGCGAAGCAAGCCAGCAACCGAGAGCGCCTGCGAATAGCCAGACCACCAGGGCGAAGCTGCGGCCAAGCCTGCGCTCGATCTGCGAACCAAACAGCGCGAATACACAAAGGACAACTGCTGCGTAGCCGATATCTCGGTGCACAAATGGCGAACTAAGCAGCTTCCACCAGTCGCCAAACAGTGGCCCGGCAACCTCGACATCTGCAGCATGTACGACTCCCGCTCGAACGAATGCACTCAACAAGACGGCCGTTACGAGCAGCGCCGGCACAATCACGAGCCTGCGATCCGGTGCAATCGACGGGTCCCGCCGCTTCAGTCGCGACCGCTTTATTCGTCGCTCGGCCCGCCGCGCCGGGTCCTGACGGGAACCAATCTTTGGTGCTCTCTTTCGCAACCTGCCGCCGCAGTAGGGACACTCGGTGCTGTAAGGGCTGACCTGTTCCCCACAGTTCCTGCAGATGATTGAAAGATCTACACCGTCGTCGCTCACGCTGAGAGAATAGACTTCAAACACCAACCGACCCACGGGAAGGATTTATGTCACTCGGATATTCCGGCGGAAAGCTTTTCATTCTCGCCTTTGACCATCGCGGCAGTTTCCAAACAAAGATGTTTGGAATCGAAGGATCTCCAGATCCATCACAGACCGAAACGATCGCCGACGCTAAGCGACTGATCTACGAAGGAATGGAGCTGGCGGTTGAGCGTGGTGCAAACCCTGCGGCTACTGGCGTCCTCGTTGATGAGCAGTTTGGGAGCAAGGTTCCTGAACGCGCAAAGTCGAAGGGGCTGAAGTTGGCAATGCCCGTCGAGAAGAGCGGCGAGAATGAGTTCTTCTTTGAGTACGGCGACGACTTCGGACATCACATCGAAAAGTTCGATCCTGACTTTTCAAAGGTTCTCGTCCGTTACAACCCTGAGGGCGATGCGGCGATGAACGAGCGCCAGCTCGGCAGGCTGCGGACTCTCTCTGAGTGGCTGCATGAGCGCAACCGCAAGTTCCTGTTTGAACTACTGGTTCCCGCTGAACCAGCACAGCTTGAGGCAGTTGGCGGAGACTCGGACCGTTATGACGCTGAGTTGCGGCCTGAGTTGATGCGCGGTGCGATCGAGGCAATTCAAAACGCTGGCGTCGAAGCCGACATTTGGAAGATCGAAGGAGTCGACCGCAAGGAGGACGCAGAGATGCTCGCCAAGCAGACTCGCGTTGGCGGTCGAGATGGCGTTGTCTGCGTGCTCTTGGGCCGTGGCGCAAGCGATGCCAAGGTCGATCACTGGCTCGGCGAAGCCGCGTCCGTTGAGGGCTTTGTTGGCTTCGCTATTGGCCGCTCGATCTGGTGGGATTCACTGAAGGCATTCCTCGACGGAAGCCTCTCGCGCGAGGACGCCTCCTCACAGGTGGCAGATAACTACCTGCGCTTCATCAGTGTCTACGAGTCTGCTGAGTAGCCAGCGGTAGCAATGCGGCATAACAGCCGCGATCTGAAGGTTGATTGCAACTGGGGCGTGCCAAACGGCGCGCCCCACTTGGTCGCAGGGTCAATCAGAACTAGCCTGAGCCGATCATGTCGCTCAATCGCAACTTCCTGGTAGCTGCAGAAACGGCCCTAGCGGTCGCGATAGCTGCGCTGATTGCCGCCGGCTGCGGAAGTGAGCCGTCAACGATCAGGGCCACCGTCAAGCGGGTAGTCGACGGTGACACGATCGTCGTCGCAACTTCTACGGGCACTGAGCGTGTCCGCTACATCGGCATTGACACTCCGGAGAGTGTCAAGCCAAATGTTCCGGTTCAATGCTGGGCGAAACGCGCTTCAGCAATCAACCACTCACTCGTCGACGGACAGACACTAACTCTCAGGTTCGATCGTGAGCATCGCGATCGCTACGGAAGGCTGCTGGCCTACCCAATCCGCTCAGACGGACTCGATGTAGGCGCTGAACTGGTGCGTCGGGGAGCCGCCCGAACACTTGAGTTTCCTCCGAACACAGCTCATGCAGTCCAGCTGCGTGCAATTGAGCAGCGGGCACGTACTCAACGGCGTGGTCTCTGGCGGGACTGCCCCGAAGGACAGTCCCAAGCGGGGACACTGCTACGCTCCACAGGTTGATGAAGGTTGAAACGAGCCGCTCGCGGCCACGTATCCGAAGGTCGCTACGCGACTTCGAAGAGGCTTTCCGAGCCGAAGCAGCCCGCGATAAGCGGCGCCTCGCTCAGCTGCGCCGTGATGCACACAGCCGCGCCAACCGACGGCGCGCAATACAGATTCGCAGGACCGGAAAGGTCCGCTTTGGCCTGCTCGTTGTCTCGATGATCCTCACGGCAGTTGTCGTCACTGTCGTCATGCTCGAGACACTCGCGTGGCTGCTCGGATAGAGTCGCAGTTCATGACACGAAAGTCACTCAAACCACAGCTCAACCAGATCCGCGCATGGGTTCAACAGGGACGCACCGACGCATGGATCGCCCACCAGCTCGAAGCCACCGTTCAGCAAATCGAGACATTCAAGGCTGAGCAGGGTCTCAACCCTGATGGTGTCGCCACCCCATCCGCAGCAGCCGTTGATCTGCGTGACGAGGACGACGCACTCGTTGCAAACGAACTTGAAGCAGACGAGGCTCGCGCCGCCGAAGAGGCAGCCGAGGCAGCCAGGCTTGCAGCGGAAGCAGCGAGTCGCCCGCTAGAGGGAACCTTCGAGCACGGCGAGGAGGGTTACGGCCTTTGGTTTGACCCGGCAGTTGCCGACAACCCGCTTTACGCGGAGCATTGGGCTGGACACCGGCCCGTTGAAGTAACGATCGAGGCAGACTCGATCATCATCCGCCGCAGCGGCACCAGCAACTGACTTAGTCCTTTTCGGCGTCGCCGGGAGCGACGATCCGGCCTCCAGCGTAGTCGCCGGCCTCCCGCAGGTATCGCCCAAAGGCCGCGTCCGCAACTGTCGAAGCATCCCAAGCCCGAGGCTCATTCGGCTCTGCGGCCATCGCCAGCATCAGACACCAGTCGGTTCCCGCGCTGTAAAGGTCAGCTAACTCTTCAGCAAGGAATGGGCCACCAAGTCTGCGTCTAAGTTCGGCAACGATCTTGTCCGTTACTGCCTCGCAGGCGCTGCGCTCACTACCGGCCGCAGCGAGCCTACGCTCGCCCTCATGCCATTGAAAACGGGCTACTTCAAGTTGATCCACCGGCCGAGAGTAGCGGGCCACAGCCCACAGCCGACCTGCAACCTGCTGATCGGAATAACTCGCTCAGTTGTGGTCGCCTGGCAAGCCAGTCACCACATAGGGAACTTCACCAGGCAAAACCATTCCAAGCTTGCGAGCCTGCTGGGCAACTCCACTCTCGCCGAGCAGAGCAGCTCGCTGCGCTTTGAGCGCGCGATTCTCCTGCTGAAGCTTGACCAGCTCAGTGTGGCCATCGGCTCTGGCGAACCAAGCGCCAACGAGGCCAACAGCAGGCTTTATGTAGAAGATTGCAAGCAATACAACCCCGATGCAGATCCCCGCCCTTGCGAGGCGATCGAGCCGCATGCCACCGGCTTTGCGCGCGGCGATACCGCGATTCGCCCGTCTAGGCTGAGTTTGCGAGTTGGCAGACATCTGTCTGAGAGTCCGCCTTCGCCGATGACGCCGAATCTCCTTCCCGAAGGTAGGAGCAATTCATGGCCTGTAGTCGTCAGATACGGAAGACTGAACGGCCCGGGAATACGGCGCGATCGCCAAGTGCCTCTTCGATTCGAAGCAGTTGGTTGTACTTCGCTACACGATCAGAGCGTGATGGCGCTCCGGTCTTGATCTGGCCGCAGCCGGTTGCGACTGCCAAGTCGGCAATTGTCGTGTCCTCCGTCTCCCCTGACCGGTGCGACATGACGACTGCGTAGCCGGCCTCTCGGGCAACCTGAACAGCTTCAAGAGTTTCCGTCAGAGTGCCAATCTGGTTGACCTTGACGAGAATCGCATTTGCAGCGTCCTCTTCGATGCCACGATGCAGCCGCTTGGCATTAGTTACGAAAAGGTCGTCTCCGACGAGTTGGATTTTCTCACCAAGTCGTGCGGTCAGCGTCTGCCAACCGGCCCAATCCTCCTCGTCCATCCCATCCTCAATTGAAACGATTGGATAGCGAGCGCAGAGATCAGCCCAATAGGCGGCCATTTCGTCGCTTGAAAGCTCGCGACCCTCATGTTCAAGGTTGTAGTGCTCACCGTCGCGAAGCTCACTAGTCGCAGGGTCAAGAGCAATCCCAATCTGAGCACCTGGTTCATAACCTGCAGCTGAGATCGCCTCGATCAAAATCGCCAGAGCGGCCTCATTCGAGTCAAGGTCCGGGGCGAATCCACCCTCATCACCAACAGCCGTGGAAAGTCCCCGGTCATTAAGTGTCTGACCGAGTGTGTGGAAGATCTCAACTCCCATCTGGAGGCTCTCCGAGAAACTCGTTGCGCCAAACGGAACAATCATGAACTCCTGAAAATCGATTGCGTTATCAGCATGAGCTCCACCGTTGATCACATTCATCATCGGAACTGGCAGCCGAACCGCATCGGGACCGCCCAGCCTGCGCCAGAGCGGCAGACCCTCATCAGCAGCGGCAGCGTGTGCCACCGCGAGCGAGACACCCAAAATTGCGTTGGCACCGAGCCGCGACTTGTTCGGAGTCCCATCAAGCTCAACCATTCGCGAATCGACAGCGGCCTGATTAGCAGCGTCTAGACCGATGATTGCCTCGGCAATCTCACCGTTTACATTTGCGACGGCTGTCGTGACGCCCTTGCCCATCCAGTCGTCGCCACCATCGCGCAATTCGGTT
>JAPLCG010000188.1 GCA_026392385.1 Solirubrobacterales bacterium | reverse complement strand
GGGTGGCTCCTCGCTGGAACTCTCACATATGTGATCTATCGGAGAACACAGGGCCTTAGTCTCACGAAGACAGTAATTGGCGAAGTTGAGAAGCCGGTTGTCGAGACCGAGGCTGAGTACGCGTCAGTACTTGTAGCACTCGAGGGAGGCGATTTTGATCCGGAGCTCATCTCGACTGCCAAGGTTCTCGCTGGCGGTGAAGAGGGAGCGATTCACGTGTTTGTCACGATCACCGTTCCTGCTGAGAGCCCGATTGGAGCCTCGATGCCTCCACAGGAAGCTAGAGCCCGTGCGGTGATCGATGAGGCAAAGGTTGCAGGTGGAAGAAGGGTAAGTGGCTCTGTGGAGAAGATCCGTGCCGGCCAGACTGCACGCCGGATTATCGACATTGCAACGGAGGTCGATGCCCGCGCGATCGTAATGCCCGTCCGCACGCGGGCTGGTGCTAAGGGCACGCTTGATCGAACCCTTGAGACAGTTCTCGCTCAGCGGCCATGCAGGGTGATTGTCCAGTCAATCCCGCCGACTGTAGAGCGGCGCTCGATCGAACGGGAACTCTCCTGATGCGGGAGCCCAACAACATCCACGACAAGACGACGCGAGTGCTTTCAGTAGCCATGTGTGCGGTTGGCATCGCCTTAATTGTCAGAACATTTTCGTCTGGTGGAGGTTTCCTATCTGCCGGTCTACTGGCAGGTGTCCTTTTCATTGCAGCTGGTGCAGGCCGTTTTTGGCTGACATTGAGGAAACGATGACCCCGGACCGCCAACCTGAAACGCCGAGGGCAATGGGCCCTCGTGCCGTGCTGCCGGTTGTCTACGCGACCTCGGCTGCGTCGATTTACTTCGCGCTTGGCCTTGTTGCCAAACAGGCTCTCGGTTTAACGCCCGCTGTATTTCTCGTTGGCGGATTGTTCCTCGGACTAGCGGCGATGAGCTATGCCCAAGCGACTCTTGGTCAGCGTGAAACCGGTGGTTCCAGCTTCATCGCCGGAATGGCTTTTAACGAGTTGGTGTCGTTTGCGGCAGGGTGGGCTGTTGTACTCGACTTTGTTGTGATCATCGCTATCAGCGCCGTATCAGCGGCCGGCTACTTGGCAACGATCTGGAAGCCACTCGGGGATAGCGGAGTTGAGGTGCTCGCAGCCGGACTCGTCATCTTTTGGGTCGCACAGGGGACAATCCGTGGGTCCGGACGCATACGGATGCGAATGCGGGCGATTGTTGCCTTTGCTGACGTCGGTGTTCAAGTTGTCCTTTTACTAATTGGGCTAGCACTTGTGATGGATCCTGGGGCCGCAATTGGAACGGTGGATCTCGGCGTAACGCCGAAGTGGACAGGCGTGATTTACGCGCTTACGCTCGTTACGGTCGCGTTCAGCGGATTAGAAGCTGCCTCCAGTCTTGCGCCGGAGATCTCAATTGCAAAGCGTCACGTTGGACGCTTTCTTGGTGGCGGCGTGCTTCTGATAATCCTCCTTCAGACAGGGATCGCGATGATTGGTATTTCGGCTCTACCTGTCACCGGTGGGCAGACGGCACTCGGTGGGCAGTGGCTGAAAGCGCCACTTGTGGGTGTCGCTAAGAACATTGACCCTGGTGGGATTGGTCCTGCACTTGGAGTAGTAGTAGCGATCAGTGGTTTCCTAGCGCTCACCGCAGCTGCAAGCTCCGCAATGTTTGCCGTCTCGCGTCTTGCCTACGCACTCACCCGCCATCGTCAGGTTCCAAGGGTTGTCGGCCGGCTCTCCGATCGCTATGGAACGCCATGGCTGATCATCGTTGGAGTTGCTGCCGCTGCCTTCGCGTTGGCCGCTCCAACAGATATTGCGATGCTGGCGGGAATCTACGCATTTGGGGCGATGCTTGCAATAACTGTGGTTCACATCGCGGTGGTTCGTATGTCGCTCAGTTCCAAGTTCCCTGAACCAAATTGGAGAATGCCGCTGAGTGTGCCGGTCGGGAGTCGTTACCTGCCGATTCCAGCCATTGCCGGAGCGGTTACTTCGGCGGGCGCATTCGGGGTTGTTCTCTGGCTTCACCCAGTAGCCAGATGGGTGGGAGGCGGCTGGCTTCTTGCTGGAATCGCGCTCTACTTGATCTACCGTGCGTTACTTGGCAATAGTCCATTTACCCGCGTAGAGGTTCCCGATCGCGCACTCCACTACAGCTCGGAACCCGCCCAGTACGGGGCAATGCTTGTGCCGATTTTCGGTGAGGCGCTCGATGACGAGATCATCCAGACCGCCGGCCGATTGGCCGGTGGCAACGACCCAAGTCTTGAATCAGAGGGCGTGAACATTGAGGCGATCTGGTTCCATGAGATTCCACTCTCGCTGCCAATTGACGCTCCACTATCTGACGAACAGAGTGCAACTGCGAGCGCGAGTTTGCGACGAGCCAAAGCAGTCGGGGAAGAGTATGAAGGGGTCACGGTTTCAACCGCACAGGTTCGTGTCAGACGAATTGGCGAGGGAATCGTAAGTGAGGCGAAGCGTCGAGGGTCGGAGGCAATCGTTGTCGCAGCCGAACCTAGTTCGAGCTTGCGGGGTGGGGCGTCGTTGGGGGGACGATCGAATCTGGCAGGGTCGAGTGTCGGCGAGATCACAAAATTTGTACTTCGAAAAGCTAATTGCCGCGTCATCTTGACTTTCCCTGCTCTTGAGGCGGACCTCGGCGACAGGAAAGCCGAGTAGCAGTAGGATCAGGTTGTGTTCGTACTAGTCGCAGGAGCAGGCAGAGTCGGATCTACGGTTGCCCGTCGTACTCTTGAACAGGGTCATACGGTTTCGGTTCTCGATCGCGATCCGCTTTCCCATGAGCGGTTAGAGCAGGGGATGGATGGCAGTTGGGAGGACGCTGGCGGGATTCTTACGATCGGGGCCGCCTTGGAGTCGCGGGCACTTGAGGCTGCAGGGATTGCTCAGGCTGATGTGTTTATTGCGGCGACTCACGGTGACAACACAAACTTGATCATTGTTCAGATTGCGCAAAAACGATATGGACTAAAGCGTGTAATAGCCAGGGTTTTGGATCCAGCTCGAGCTGAGTGGTACAGCGAG
>JAPLCG010000154.1 GCA_026392385.1 Solirubrobacterales bacterium | reverse complement strand
GACGGGGCTTGACGCCGCCGCTATCAGCGAAACGCTGGCGTTGCTCGCGATGTGATGGCTGCTACATCAATGCCACGGGGGAGTGCGCCAAAGGCTCGACCACCCTCGCCGCGTAAGCGTGTTGACGCGAATGCATCGCTGACTGAGGCAGGTGCAAACCGCGCGAGCAGCGAGGCTTGCAGCCCAATCGCGAGCCGTTCAACTGTGACTCGCGCCTGGCTCTCCGCATCATCGGATTGCAGTTCCAAGGCGAGCGTGTCTGCGAGCTCGCTCAACTCTGGCAGGGCATCGGAGCCGGCGCGAATTTCAGCGAGCAGGGCATTGAGCGATTCCGGCTCACGGCGGCAGGCCCGCAAGACGTCAAGGCAGATGACATTGCCAGAGCCTTCCCAGACCCCATTTAGTGGCGACTCCCTGAAAAGTCGCGGCATGCCAGATTCCTCCGCGTAACCGTTGCCGCCCAGTACCTCAAGCGCCTCGGCGACCATCATCGGCTGCCGCTTGCATACCCAGTACTTGGCAACGGCGGTGGCAATTCGACGGAAGGCAACTTGATCGGGCGCGTCGGAGTCATATGAGCTCGCAAGCCTCATCGCGAGTGCCGTTGCAGCCTCGCTTTCGAGCGCGAGGTCGGCAAGCACCGCCTGCATCAGCGGTTGCTCGGCGATAAGGCGGCCGAACGCGCTGCGGTGAGCAGCGTGATGCGTTGCTTGGGCTAGAGCCCAACGCATTCCCGCGGCTGACCCAATCAGGCAGTCAAGCCGCGTGTGATTAACCATCTCGACGATCGTCTGTACGCCGCGGCCTTGCTCGCCAACGAGTTGTGCAGTGGCGCAATGGAATTCAATTTCGCTCGAAGCGTTGCTGCGATTTCCAAGCTTGTCCTTCAGCCGTTGGATGCGGACGCCGTTTAGCGCTCCGGAGCCGAGGACCCGTGGCACCGCGAAACAGGAGAGGCCTTCGTCGGTCTGCGCCAGTACGAGCAGTAGGTCGCAGGTTGGCGCTGAGCAAAACCACTTGTGGCCGTCGAGCAGCCAATTGCCGTCTCCCGCAGCGCGAGCCGTCGTCAGGTTCGCGCGGACATCGGAGCCACCCTGCTTCTCGGTCATTGCCATACCTGCGAGCGAGCCACCCTTCTCAGTTGGAAGGATGCCGCGCGGGTCGTAGGCATTGCGGGTCAGCAATGGCTCCCAGTACGCCGCGAGCGCAGGAGTTGTTCGGAGTGTCGGAATCGCTGCGTAAGTCATTGAGATTGGGCAGCCGTGCCCTGCCTCTACCTGACTCCATGTCATTGACATAGCCGCCCGTGCTGCGTGTCCGCCGGTGCCCTCCGTCCAAGGCAGCGAATGGATGCCGTAGGAGCAGGCGATAGTCATCAGCTGGTGGTAGGCCGGGTGGTAATCAACATCATCGACCCTGTTGCCGAAGCGGTCGAAGTTCTTGAGCTGCGGAGGATTGTCATTTGCGAGTGCTCCCAATTCAAGAACCTCGCGTCTTCCCGCTAGCTCGCCAATCTCTGTCAACCGCTCGAGCCAAGGCTGCGCACCGTCGCGTTCAACCGCTTCAACGAGAGCGGTATTTGTCTCGAAAAGGTTGATGCCATCCAGCGGTGGCGGTTGGTTCGGAGCGCTGATCCGTGGATCGGTCTGACTAATGACGCTGCCCACTTCAGCCTCGATCTCCATTGCGCCAATCATCCCACTTTCGCTCTGCGGCGGTAGCATCGGCACGGCCGGGCGAAGGTCAGCCCGCAAACATCGAAAAGGAGAACGAATGCCCGCCCCCGTAAAGGTGACTGTCACAGGAGCCGCTGGCCAGATCGGCTACGCGATCCTCTTCCGAATCGCAAATGGCGACCTGCTTGGCCCGGATACGCCGGTTGAGCTGCGCCTGCTTGAAGTGCCCCAGGCTGTTGGCGCCCTAGATGGTGTCGCTTACGAGCTTGAGGATTGTGCCTTCCCGCTGCTCGCTGGAATTACAACAACCGATGATCCGAATCTCGCGTTTGACGGTACGAACGTAGGCCTGCTCGTCGGAGCGCGCCCGCGCGGTCCGGGAATGGAGCGCGGTGACCTGCTCGAGGCGAACGGTGCAATCTTCACCGTCCAAGGCAAGGCAATTAATGACAATGCCGCTGACGATGTGCGGGTTCTTGTTGTCGGTAACCCAGCGAACACAAATGCTCTAATTGCGATGCACGCCGCACCGGATGTGCCACAGGAGCGGTTCACGGCAATGATGCGCCTTGACCACAATCGGGCAGTAGCGCAGCTTGCGTCTAAGGCCCAGGTAGCGGTTGGTGAAATTGAGAACCTTGGTGTCTGGGGAAATCACTCAACAACCCAGTACCCCGACCTTGTCCACGCGACAATTTCCGGTAAGCCGGCTCTTGATGTCGTTGATGACATGGCCTGGTACAAGGACTCATTTATTCCAACTGTTGCCAAGCGCGGCGCGGCAATCATTGAGGCTCGTGGGGCCAGCTCGGCCGCCTCGGCAGCCAATGCGGCAATTGAGCACATGCATGATTGGGTACTTGGCAGCGAAGGTAAGCAAGTATCGATGGGAGTCGTCTCACACGGCGCCTACGGCATTGATGAGGGGCTTATCTGCGGCTTCCCTGTTACCTGTGAGGGAGGCGAGTGGTCGGTCGTCGAGGGGCTCGAAATTGATGATTTCAGCCGTGAGCGGATCGATGCCAGCGTTGCGGAGCTGCGTGAGGAGCGCGACGCAGTTCGTGACCTAGGACTGATCGGCTAGAGAGCTTGTGCGGCGTGGATGGCTAATTCCATCCACGCCGCGCTCAAGCTGTTGCAAATGATTTAGCTGGCCGCTGTGGCGTACCAGCCGCGGCCCTTCTTGCGGAGCTTGCCCTCGCCCATGAGGTCGGGGAGGACCCTGTAGAGGTAGTTGGGCTTGATGCCCATCTTCTTGGCGACCTCAGAGGTCGAAATGCCAGGTGCCGCAGCAATGATCTTGACTGCCTGTGCCTGACGCTTGCCGCTGCCCTTTGGGCGACCGCGCTGGCCGGTACCAGCAGAGGTTGAAGTTCTGCGGGTTGCCTTGCGCCCAGCAGTTGAGCGGGCCTTTTGTGGGCGAGAGCTGCTGCCACGGCTCGGCGCGCTGCCGAGGTTGCTGAGTGCGATCTCAGCAGCTTCGAGGCGGTCGTACTCTTCAAATGCGGCCTGAAGTTCGAGTTTGCGGGAGCGAATCTCCGCCAAGGTTGCGTCAACAAAGTCTGCCATAAGCGTACGGTCCGACCTTTCTGGTTTAGGGGACTACTGGTCTATACGGAAATGCATAACCCACTATAAACGGTCAGCTACCCAAATGCGGTAATACTTGAAATGCATTTGTGACCTAAATCACAGTAGGAATATGCGTTCAGTAGTTTTAACGGTCAGCTTCGCAAAGCGCTTGAAGAGTTTTGAGTGACTCGCGCGCTTCGCGCTCAGGGAGGTCGCCGACAAGTGCGCCCGCAGCCATTCGGCCAATCAGGCCAGCCGGTGGCTTGAACTCGTTTGCATAGGAAAAGAGAGTCCCGTCCCCGTCCGCTTCAAGCCTGTATTCCGTTGTTGCCTTGGAGCCGGCTGGCCCCGAACCCTCCCAGAGAGCTGAATTGGGGCGATCGAGTGCTGCGACCTTCCAGCAGACCCTGAATGGAAGCCCACGAAGCGTCAGTGTCTGATCGATTTCGTCGCCCTTGCGCAGTGCTCGTTTCGGGGCTTCGTGCAGCTGCGAATGAATTGTCACCCAGTCCTTGAGCCTTGAAGGATCGAGAGCGATATCCCAGACGGCCTCAGGCGGTGCGCTGATATGGATCGAAACCTCAACTCTGCTCATCGTGCGCCAATCTCCTCAATAGATTCCAACTCGAATAGGGCCCGGTCAATTGCTGCGCTAAGTCTGTGCGGTTTGACGCCGAGGCTTGCTAGACCGTCATTGCGAGGCAACAGGTCGCTTCCGAGACTCTCCATCAGCGGCACGATTAGCTCTGGTTGTTCGCCTGCGACTGCTGCGGCAACCTGTCCTGCGATTGGCGTCAGTGAAAATGGCAGTGAGAATGTTGGCCGCTCGAGCAGCAGCCGATCGGCAATCAGTTCGATTAACGCACCGTAGGTAATTGTCTCCGGGCCACTTACATCTAGTGACATTCCCTCCGCCGCACCCTCTGTCGCGCGGACTAGCGCGTTGAGAACATCACGCTCGTCGACCGGGGCTGTTCGATTCGTGCTCCAGCCAGGTAGCGGAAGTGCAGGCATTCGCGAAACAAGACGAGTCAGGAATCTGAAAGATCGTGAGCGAGCTCCGATCACAATTGATGCCCTAAGTGCTGTCGAATTTGGCAGTCCTGCCAAAAGGGTTTGCTCAACTGCTAGTCGACTGGCGAGGTGTGGTGACTTGGCGCCGTCGGCGGGGAGGATTCCACCGAGGTAGACCGCGCGTCGAGTTCCAGCAGCCTGGGCAGCCTCAACGGCAAGGCTCGCCGAGACAAGCTCACGCTCGGCGAACGGCGAATCGGAGTCCTCGTGCTCCATTGAGTGGATCAGCCAGACAAAGGCATCACAGCCATCGATCGCTCGTTTAAGCGTTTCGGCCTTAAGCGCATCGCCAACTACAAGTTCAATCCTTGACTGAAGTTGGCTTGGCACCCGCGAGCTGTCGCGAGTTAATCCCACTACCTGATGGCCTCGATCAAGCAGCCTGCTGCTCAGTGCCGAGCCGACAAAGCCACTGGTTCCAGTCACGAGGATTCTCATCTTCTGATCAGGCTACGGATCTCAGAGCAAAAAAGTCCGCGGCGAGCGGGATCTCTGCTTGCGGACGGGGGCGAGTTGTTGTTGTCTGGTTGAGGTGGCCGATTGGCCACGATCAGACAAGTTGAGGAGGCGAGCGAAACAGGCATGGCGGCAAGAACGAAGGCACCAAAACCAACCTGCTCCGGATGCTTCTTTGGTGCCAATGGGCTCTGTGCGGTTGCCGATCCGAGCCCCTGCGCCACCTACCGACCGATGTCTGAAAGCGGTCTCAAGCCGGCCCAACAGATGCGGTTCCACTTCCGGCAGGAGCGGCGCACTCATGCAGTCTGGGCATTCCCAACTGCCGAGGAGCAGGCGGCAATTCACGCCTGACTTGGCTTGCCGCCAGCGTCGGCTGGGGCGCTGCTATCGAAGCCATCCCGTGTGCGGCTGGCGATCCAATTAACGCCTGGAATGTCGGTAAGTCCATGAGCAACAATCGATACGAGTACGCAGAGGGCTGCAAGGTTTGCGATTCGCTCACCGCCACTCACGCGCTCGTAGACGAGCAGCGAGAAGCTCATCGTCGCGACACCCTTAGGGCCGAACCAGGCCATAAACAGTTTGCTTGAGGCATCTAGCTTTGACCCAATCAGGGCAATAGCAATTCCGACTGGTCTCGCAATCAGGAAGGTGACTGCGACCACGGCAACCGCCGACCATCCGTCAGCTAGCAGCGCGCCGAGTGAGATCGCTGCGCCGAAAACCAGAAAGACGAGCAATTTTGTGATCTCAACAACATCATCAGCCCGCGATGCGAAGGCGTCAACAAGGTCGGGGCGGCGCAGCCCGAGGATGATTGCACCGGTGAAGACTGCAATCAGTCCATTCGCCTCAAGGCCGACGACAGCTACCCCGTAGGCAAGCAGCGCCACGCCAAAGGCGTAGAGCGAAAGTAGGTGTGGCTTGATCGTTGAGTTGCGGGGCAGCAGTGCGGCAGCTGCGAGGGCTACGACAGCGCCGATAAGCAGCCCGCCGCCGATGTCCTGAATTAGGAACTCCCAGAGGACGAAGTTGCTGTTCGGAGTCAGGGCGGCGATTAGTGCCAAGACGGCTGGCAGGGCGAGACCATCATTTAGACCAGACTCGAGGTTAAGTGAGTTCCTAAGTACGGCAGGAACGCGAAGGTTCGTGACGATCGCCGACGAGAGAACTGGGTCCGTAGGGGCAAGTAGAGCGCCGAGCAGAAGCGCCTCCTTCCAGTCGAGTCCGACAGCAAAGTGGCCGGTAAGCGCAACAATCGCCGCAGTGATTGGCATTGCTAAGACGAGCTTCCTAGCTGGAAGCCGCCAATGGGAGCGCAGCATTTCAGAGTCAACTTCGATCCCGTCGCGGAAAAGAACCACGACCAGCGCGACAATTGTCATGTCGGTTACAAAAGGTGAAGTTGGCGAAAAGTCGAGCCACTGAAGGCCGCTCTGACCCAGAGCAAGTCCGGCAAGCACATAGATCGCGACCATCGAAAGGAACCCGCGGCGTGCAAGGCCCGCAAGTAGGGCGCCGGCAATCAGCAGTGCACCCAAAACAAGCATTGTGCGCGCCAGCCCCGTAGGAGTTGATGTCACAAGCAGCGGAATATTCTCCATCGGGATAGAGTTTCGCAGCAAGGCAGCACTGTCGGCGCCCAACCCCTCAAGGCGGACACCTCAGTTGGAGATCACAGTCATTGGAAGTTCACCATCGTGGCAGGACGCCGACGGCGCCTGCAGCGGCTACCTGATTGAGGAACACGACACGGCCGTTTTGCTCGATTGCGGCAACGGAGTGTTCGGGAAGCTGCGTGGGCGGTTTGATCACCATCAGATTGATGCGGTCGTGATTAGCCATATGCACGCAGACCACATTCTCGACTTGGTGCCATTTGCTTATGCGCTTACCTACGGTCCAAATAGGGAGAGCAAGCCACCGCTGCTTGCCTTACCACCCGGCGGACTGGCGGCCCTACGGTCGCTCTGTGGAGTCTGGGGGCCAGAGGGATTGGTTGAGGAGGCCTTCAGGGCAAGCGAATATGACCCGGAGAAGCCGCTTGAGTTTGGAAGCATGACGATTACCTTTGGCGAGGTTCCACATTTCGTGCCCGCCCACGCGATGTCGATCGTTGGACAATCTGGTGCCCGGTTCGTTTACGGGGCCGACTGCGGTCCCTCCGCCAGCCTCGTTCGCTTCGCCGAGAATTCGGACCTGCTGATGCTCGAAGCGACCTTCGCGGAGGGTGACCCTTCTGCCGGCGCGGAGAGTGACTCACCAGGCCACCTGACCGGCAAACAGGCTGGAGAGTTGGCCGCGGCTGCCGGCGCAAAACGGTTACTGCTTACCCACATCAGCGATGAGCGGGATGTCGAGCAGACGCGCAACATCGCCGAGCAGGCCTTCGGAGGACCGGTCGAGGTGGCTGGTCAGGGATCGAGTTGGAAGCTCTGATCGAATCCCCAAGCAGTTTTCGGGGATACAGTGGGTCGCATGCAGGCACGTGATCCGTTTTCCAATTTCGACCGAATGCGCCGTGAGATGGATGAGCTGTTCGGCGACATGCTCGAACGCTCAGGCTTGGCAAGGCCACGGCTAGCGTTTGCTCCAGCCGTCGACGTCTTCTACGAGGATGGCCCGCCGCCTCGCGCCGTAGTTGTTGCGGATCTCGCCGGAGTCGATCAACGGGGAGTTTCAATCGAGATCGAGGGACGCCAGCTTGTGCTCAGCGGTCAGCGAGATTCATCCGACTCCGCCGGCAGGCTCTACCAGCAACTTGAGATTCCTACCGGTGAGTTTCGTCGAACTGTTGAGTTGGGCGCAGATGTCATCGCCGATAAGGCAAAGGCAACCTGCGAGGACGGAATGCTGCGAATCGAGCTACCGCTCGCGACCGGGACCACGCAGCGCAGAAGCGTTCCAATTGAACGCCGTGGGAGTGGCCAGTGAACATCCTCGGCGACGATTCAGCCGTTGAGTCTGCGGAGGACCTGCCGGCGACGCTACCCGTGCTGCCGCTGCGCGAGACGGTGCCGTTCCCAGACACATTGACGCCTATCGCTGTTGGGCAGGAGCGATCGATACGGCTTGTCAACGATGTTCTTGCAGGTAATCGGATGCTGGTAATGGTCGCTTCGACCGATCCAGATGTTGAAGCGCCAGGGCCCGGCCAATTGCATCGCGTTGGTGTGGTCGGCCAGGTGGCTCGGATGATGAAGATCCCTGACGGAACCCTGCGGCTACTGGTGCAGGGTGGACCTCGCGTTGAGCTCGGTGGCTACACGGCAACTGAGCCGTACCTAGTCTCGGAGATCACGCCGCTGCCCGACCTTGAACCGCGCAAGGCCGACGACCTGCGGCCGCTTGTTCGCGCCGTACAAAACACATTCGGAAAGATCGTTGAAGAGGTACCCGATCTGCCTGAGGAGTTGCAGATCGCAGTCGCAAATATTGAGGATCCCGGTGCGCTCGCGAACCTGATTGCCGGCGCATTGCGACTGAGAACTTCAGAGAAGCAGGAGCTGCTCGAGGAACAGGATGTCGCCAAACGGTTGCGCCGCCTTTCGGAGATGCTTGCTGAGGAACTTGAAGTGGCAGCGCTTGGGTCGAAGATCCAACTTCAGGTTCAGTCAGAGATGGACAAGGCGCAGCGTGAGTTCTTCCTGCGTGAGCAGCTAAAGGCGATTCGCGCTGAACTTGGTGAGACCGACGATGCATCGGCGGAAGCCGAAGATCTCCGCGAGCGGCTTGACCTTCTTGCGCTTTCCGAGGAGGCTCGCGAGGCGGTTAATCGTGAGCTTGGTCGCCTTGAGCGTCAGCCACCTGGTGCCGCCGAGCACAGCGTCATTCGCAGTTACCTTGAGTGGATAGAGAGTCTGCCGTGGGGGCCGGGAACCAAGGACAACCTTGACCTTGTCCATGCACGCAAGGTCCTCGACGAGGATCACGCCGGGATCGAACAGGTCAAGGACCGAATTCTTGAGTTTCTCGCCGTTCGAAAGCTGAAGCCTGATTCGCGGGGGACGATCCTCTGCTTGGTGGGACCTCCCGGAGTCGGCAAAACCTCACTCGGCCGTTCGATTGCGCGGGCATTAGGTCGTAATCAGCAGCGGATCAGCGTCGGTGGAGTTCGCGACGAATCAGAAATACGTGGCCATCGCAGGACTTATGTCGGGGCGATGCCTGGATCCGTGATCCGCGCGATGCGGGATGCCGGATCAGTCAACCCGCTGATCCTGATTGACGAAATCGACAAGATGGGATCTGACTTCCGTGGTGATCCAGCCTCGGCGATGCTTGAGGTTCTTGACCCAGAGCAGAATCACACCTTCCGTGACCATTACCTTGATCTGCCTTTTGACCTCTCTGAAGTGATCTTTGTATGCACCGCAAATGCACTTGACACGATCCCTGGACCGCTTCGCGATCGCCTCGAAATCATCCAACTTTCCGGATACACGGCAGAGGAGAAGCTTGAGATCGCATCGCGTTATCTGCTGCCCCGCCAAATTGAGCGCAACGGGTTGAAGAGCAGCCAGATACTGATTACCAAGCCAGCACTGCGGATGATCATCGCCGACTACACACGCGAGGCTGGCGTGCGCAGCCTTGAGCGCGAGATCGGAGCCGTCTGCAGAAAGGTTGCGCGGCTTGTCGCCGAAGGGCGCAACCGCAAGCGCCACACGATCACTCCAGAACGGGTGATTGAGCTGCTTGGCCCACAGCGATTCCAAGCTGAGAGCATTCGCCGTGGCGCTGGGCCTGGCGTCGCGACAGGACTTGCTTGGACTCAGGCCGGTGGAGATGTGCTCGCCGTTGAGGCAAGCGCAGCGCCGGGCAAGGGAGGACTTACTGTCACCGGGCAGCTTGGTGAGGTGATGCAGGAGTCAGCGCAGACCGCGGTCTCATGGGTGCGGAGCCACCTTGCTGAGGTGGCACCGGATGCCCCGGATGATTGGTTTGCCAAGCACGACATCCATCTCCACGTGCCAGCTGGTGCAATCCCGAAGGATGGACCCAGCGCTGGGATCACGATTGCGACCGCGCTCAGCTCGCTGGTATCCGGTAGGAGTGTTCGTAGCGACACGGCGATGACCGGTGAGATAACGCTGACCGGACTCGTCCTGCCAATTGGTGGACTCAAGGAGAAAGCGTTGGCTGCTCAGCGTGCTGGCGTAAAGCGGGTTCTTGCTCCGAAGCTGAACAGTGCTGACATTGAGGAGATACCTGAGCTGCTGCGCAAGCGCATTGACTTCAGATTCGTTGAGCACATTGACGAGGTGCTTGAACTAGCCCTTACTCAAAAAGCTAAGAAATCCAAACCTGCGGCTCGCGAGCGCGGCTATGCTGGAAATTCGAGACGCGCTAAGTCGACTCTCACTAATAAGTCTGTAAAGAAAAAGGGGAACAAATGAGTGAAGAAACTTCAGGTCACGGCGTCGGGCGTTGGCTCCTACTGCTGATCGTGGCTTCCGTCCTTGCGATCACCCTTAGCGAGGCACTTAGGGACCGAGTGCTTGACGCACTGTTTGGTGCCGAGGAGGAGTTTGACTACAGCCCAACGGCGACTGTTGTCAATGGTTCAGCTACTTCAGCCTCACCAAGCGAGGCTCCAAAGGTCTGACTTAGCGGTGCTGGCGTCCGGCTTAGCCGGTTGCAGCATCAAGCTTCGGTGAATGCCACTCGCGACGAAGGCGGCTATCAATTTCGTCGGCGAGCTGGTCGGCTGCGATCCTGTCCTGGGCAAGCGAGTCTCGCTCGCGCAGCGTCACGGTTCCGTCTTCCATCGTCTGGTGGTCGATCGTTACGGCAAATGGTGTGCCGATCTCATCTTGGCGTCGGTAGCGCTTGCCGATTGAGCCACCTTCGTCGTATTCGGCATTGACGCGCTGACGGAGATCCTCAAAGACTTCGCGTGCCCGTTCCGGCTGGCCGTCCTTGCGCATCAGTGGAAGGACGGCGACCTTTACTGGGGCAAGCCGAGGGTGGAGGCGCAGAACGGTTCTGATCTCGCCTTCAACCTCCTCCTCGTCGTAGGCATCGGCAAGGAAGGCGAGCATTGCGCGATCTGCACCAGCAGCTGGTTCGATCACGTGAGGCACGTAGCGCTCATCGCGCTGCGGGTCATGCCATTCGAGTCGCTCGCCGGATGCTTCAGCGTGAGCTGAAAGGTCAAAGTCGCCGCGGTTGGCTATCCCCTCAAGCTCAGACCATCCAATTGGGAAGAGGTATTCAATATCGCTGGTTGCCGAGCTGTAATGCGAAAGCTCACTGGCCTCGTGGACACGCAGCCGCAGGTGCGATGGGCGGATTCCAAGCTTCAGGTACCAATCGGTGCGCGTCGTGCACCAGTGTTCGAACCATTCGTCAGCTTCAGCCGGTGGGACGAAGAACTCCATTTCCATCTGTTCAAATTCGCGCGTTCGGAAAATGAAGTTCCCTGGGGTGATCTCATTGCGGAAGCTCTTGCCGGTTTGGGCGATCCCAAACGGAGGTCGCTTGCGGGCAAACTGCAGGACATTCTTAAAGTTGACGAAGATCCCTTGGGCGGTCTCAGGACGCAAGTAAACAGTCGCTCCATCCTCCTTAACCGCGCCCATCGTCGTCTCAAACATCAGGTTGAAATCACGCGCTTCGGTTAGATCGCAGTCAGGGCCTTCGCCAGCAGTCTTTGATGGCTTACGCCCACATGCACACTGATCAATGTGGTCTGCGCGGAAGCGAAGCTTGCAGGTACGGCAGTCAACCATCGGGTCTGTGAAGCCGGCTAGGTGACCCGATGCCTCCCAAACCTTTGGGTTCTGAATGATCGCCGAGTCGAGCGCAACGATGTCATCACGCTCGCGAAGCATTGACTGCCACCAAGCGTCGCGAACATTTTGCTTAAGCAGGACGCCGTAATGCCCATAGTCGTATGTGGAACCGATTCCGCCGTAGATCTCAGATGCGGGGAAGACAAAGCCACGACGCTTGCAGAGCGCAACGAGCTTGTCCATCGTTACTGCGTCGGCTGGGGCTTGATCGGACATTGCGTTAAGCCTAGCCGCGGCCGTAGAGGGTGGCATCGCGCTGCAGCTTGGCTGCGCCTGCTGCAAGCGTCCAAAACGGACCGCGATCGGTGGCTGGCTGCTTATGGCTAGCCATCCTCGCGTACTGCTGGTTGTGCCAGGAGGAGCCAAGGAATGCGTCAACAAACTTAATCTTTGAACGCGGCTCGGCGTCGCTGGCTCGCAGGGATTCGCCGGCCAAAACCCGATTCGGAAGGTCTGGCATCAGTGTCAGTGGTCGAGCCAACCCGAGAAGGTAGGTGGAGCCGGACGCGACCGCGGCCCGCATTGCATATGAGGAGCGGAATCCACCGCTGACCATTAGCGGTAGCTTCGTCTCGCCGCGCAGCCGCTCAGCAAACTCAAGGAAGTAAGCCTCGCGGTCAATCGTGCTTTGGCGTCGCTGCAGCCCGACGATCATCTGAGGGTCCTCATAGGTGCCGCCGGACACTTCGAGCAGATCGAGTCCTGCCGCCTCGAGTAGCTGCGCCGTGGCGATCGAATCCTCATTGCTGAATCCGCCACGCTGGAAGTCAGCCGAGTTCAGCTTGGCGGCAATGATCCGCTCGGGACCGATCGCCTCGCGGACGGCGGCTAGTACCTCGAGCAGGAACTTTGCTCGCCCGGAAAAGCTGCCGCCCCACTCGTCGCTGCGCTGGTTGACGATCGGCGAGAGAAACTGATTGATCAGGTAGCCGTGAGCCGCGTGCAGTTCAACACCGTCAAAGCCGTTCTCAACTGCAATCCGTGCCGTCTCCGCGAAGCGACCAATCAGGTCAGCAATTTCAGCACCTGTCAGCGACCTTGGGGTTCCAAACAGAGGCCACGGAGCATCGAGCCTGATCGCAGAAGGGGCAACTGATTTGCCTCGACCACGCTGCTGTTGGCGGCCCGGATGGCTGATCTGGACGATCGCCTTATTGCCAGCAGACTTGGCGGCCGCCGCATAGCTTTGGACAGCAGCGGGATTGGTCTTTGCATCAAATACTGGGTTGCGCGGTGCCTCAAATTTACGCCGCTCAACCATCACATTCCCGGTGATGATCAGGCCACTTCCTCCTTCGCTCCAGATTCGGTAGAGCGTCGCTAGGTCGGTACCCGGGTCGCCGCTTCGTTCAGCGAGATGCTCGCTCGTTGGTGCTTTCGCAAAACGGTTAGGGATCACCGTCCCGCAGGGGAGTGCGAGTGGCTGGGCGAGAATGTTCTGATCGGAATTGTGCATCGCTGAAGCCGCCGTGACGATAGTTGTTAGCCGACTCTGTTTGCTTCGTCCCGCCTATACTCGCGGGCGAATGCCGGTTTACGAATACAAGTGCGAAAAGGGCCACACCTTCGAGACGATTGAGTCAATGAAGGACGACCCACTGACCAAGTGCGAGGAGTGTGGGGCTCCAGCACAGCGGATTCTCTTTGCGCCAGCGGTGCACTTTAAGGGCAAGGGTTTCTACAACACCGATTACGGCACGAAGAACCGTCAGCGCGAGATGAAGGCGGCGGACTCGAAGTCAAAGAGTGAGAAGGCATCCGCCTCATCTGACAGTTCCGACAAGAGCACGGCTGACAAGAAGGGTGGATCTGAGAAGGGCGCGGGCGATAAGGGCGGATCCGCCTCAAAGGGCAAGTCGGACTCAGCATCGGGCGGAAAGAAGTCAGGCTCCGCGAAGGACTGATCGCTGTTCGGAAGTGTGTCTGGGCAGCGCTGGTCAGCCAGCCATGAAGCGGTCAACAGTCCGCTGCCGCGCTTCAGGGCTAACGATTAGTCCAGCGCCACCATTCGGAAGAGTCATGAATCCGGTTGGTTTCATGACCTGTGGCGGCGTGCTGCCGCCAATCACCTCGCTGGTCATAACGCCAAGCAGGCCCGCCGCGCCCATATCCGTTTGGACTGTCTGGGGAGCGGCCCATGCAGCCCATGGAAGGCGAATAAAGGCGCCAGGTGTGAGCAGCCTGTCGCGAACTCCGCCGAGGATTAGCTGTTGGGCGCGAGCACGGTCAAGGTCGTTGTAGGACGGGTCGCACTGGTTGTGGCGGGTTCTGGCAAGCGCCAGCGCCGAACGACCGTCAAGGTGATTCTCGCCTCGCTTGAGTCGAATCGAGACACCGCCGTTACGAGTTCCACCGTTGATGTCGGAATAGACGCATTGGGTGGTTACATCGACACCACCAAGGGCATCAATGAACTTTGGGAAGTTCTCAAGGCTGATAAGCACGAGGTGGTCGATTTTGATTCCCGTCCAATCCGAGATCGTGCGGATCGAAAGCGCTGCTCCACCATAGGCATAGGCGGAGTTGATCTTGTCGAAGCCGTGGCCAGGAATTGGGACAACCGTATCTCGAGGTATTGCCAGCTTCGAGTTCGAACCACCGCCAACGCGCAGCAGCATTATCGTGTCTGAGCGCTCGCCAGAGGCCTTGGCGCCAGGTTCCTTTGAGCCCTTTGGGCGACGGTCGGATCCCAGTACGAGGATTGTGGTTGGTGTCAGTGGCGGCAGGCCACCACCGGCAAGTTCGCTGTCGGCTGCGTCGGAGATTCCATCGCCGGCACGAATCTGGGCGCTGATCGAGAACAGAACGAATGACAGGGCAATCCAGCCGACGATTGCGAGCAGAGCCGTCCTGATCCAGAACCATGCGCCACGCTTCTTCTTGCGCCTCTGCTTTGGCTCGCGTGTCCGTTGCGGCGCGGCAACAGGTGGTTCGCTGCCTTGCAGTCGTTCACGCAGGCCACGCGGGCGACTGCGGTAATGGGTGTAGTCGGGAGGAGGCTCGGACACGCAAGCTAATCTTGGCGGGCTGCGCGGCTACTACCGCAGGTTGGTAGCCCTAATAGGCGCAGCTGCGCGCGCCACGAACCCAGCGGAGCTCGTCGGTTGGCGCAACTAAGGCGGCTAACCCTGAAGTAGCAAGTGGGGTGCTGATCGCCCTGCCGATGGTGACGTGGGGGCGGCGGTAGAGTCACTTGGTAGTGGCTGAGCGCTGTGTCATAGGAGTCGACCTCGGGGGCACGAAGCTGCTCGCTGGCGCGATCGATTACGACTTGGGTATCCGTGCACGATTCAAACGGGAGATCACTGGTTTGAGCCGGCTGGAACTGATTGATGCGATTGTTGCCGCAGTTGAGCAGGTGAGAGGCGAGATCCCTGATCAGCCGATGGCGGTTGGGGTTGGCTTCCCCGCAACCTTTGACCGTTCGAACGGCCGGATAGTTCGCTCACCGCACCTTCCCTTCGAAGATGTTGCGCTTGCAGACCTGCTCGCTGAGCGGATCGATCTGCCTGTTGCGGCCGACAATGACGCGACCTGCGCAGCGATTGCCGAGCATCGCGCTGGCTCAGCGATAAGCGCTTGGAATGCGGTCGTGATGACGATTGGAACGGGGATTGGGGCCGGAATAATTGCCGGGAACCGATTGCAGCGTGGAGCCCACGGTGCAGCAGGTGAACTTGGCCACATCCAGATTGATCCGAACGGGTCGCGCTGCGCACCCGGCTGCCCAGGCATTGGTTGCTTTGAGACGCACGTCAGTGGAGCAGCACTTGTCCGCGAAGCGGAGCGTGTCGCGGCGGCACAGCCGCTCAGTGGACTTGGAAAGGCTGCCGCTGAAGGAAGAATTACCTCTCCGGTTGTTGTCGAACTGGCACATGACGGTGACCTCGCGGCGATCGAAGCGGTCGGTGCCGTTGGCCACTGGCTTGGCGTCGGGCTGGTCGCGGTCGCCAACCTGCTTGATCCGGAAGTGATCGTCGTCGGTGGTGGTCTTGCAGCCGCAGGCGATCTGCTTTTGGAGCCGGCTCGAGCCGTACTTGCGGAGCGTGCACTGCCACCGGCTGCCAACGGAGCTCGGCTTGTGATCGCGAGGTTTGGTGCTGACGCCGGGCTGCTCGGTGCCGCAATGGTCGGGCGCGATTACTTGGTCGGCCGCGAATGAGCGCCGGCCGACTCGTCGTTTGCCCAACGCCAATCGGCAACCTTGGCGACATCACCGTCCGAGCGTTGGAGGAGCTCGGCGCTGCCGATGCGATCGCCTGCGAGGACACTCGACGGACACGCGTGCTGCTTGAGCGGCATGGGATCACCGCAAAGCTAATCGCCGTTCATGACCGCAATGAGCGCAGTGCAGCTCGCGCGATCGTTGAGCGTCTGAGGAAGGGTGAGACGGTTGTCTTTGTTTCAGATGCCGGAATGCCAGTGATCTCTGACCCTGGCTTTGTGCTCGTGCGCGCCTGCCTTGCCGCTGAACTCGAAGTTGATGTGCAGCCTGGTGCCAGTGCTCTGACAACCGCGATCGTTGCCTCAAACCTGCCAGCTGACCGCTTCAGCTTTGAAGGGTTCCTGCCGCGGCGCAGCGGTGAGTTGGAGCGACTCTTCAAACGGACTAATGGCTGCTTCGTGGCGTTTGAGTCACCGCGGCGATTGGCCGCTTCACTCAGCGTGCTGGCCGCGATTGAGCCGCTGCGAGAGGTCGCCGTCTGTCGTGAGCTAACGAAGCTTCACTCAGAAGTAGTTCGTGGCAGCGCGGCCAAGCTGGCTGAGCAATTTGCAGCTGAACCACCGCGTGGTGAAATAACAGTTGTTTTTGGACCCGTGGAAAGCGGCAAGGTGGACGATGCTGCCGGCTTGGAACAGCTACAAGCGCTGATCAAGGCTGGTGCCAAGCCGCGCCCTGCGGCTAAGGCTGTAGCCGCGCTGACCGGCGGCTCGGCGAACGCGCTTTATGCGGCAGCCGAGGCCGCGCGCTCGGGCGACGCCGCCGCGGACTAGCCTTCGCTCCTTGCCCTACTACGTAACAACACCGATTTACTATGTGAACGCGCAGCCGCACCTCGGCCATGCCTACACGACAATCGCTGCCGATGTGCTCGCAAGGCACATGCGTCAGCGCGGTGAAGATGTCTTCTTCCTGACCGGAACCGACGAGCACGGTGAGCCGGTAGCCCTAGCCGCCGAGGCGGCCGGAGTTACGCCGCGCGAACTCGCTGATCGCAATTCGGCTCGCTTTGAGGCACTTATGCCACAGATCGAATCAAGCAATGACTACTTCATCCGAACCTCCGACCCCCGCCATGTTGAGGCCGTCCAAGAGATCATGCAGCGGGTCCACGATGCTGGCTACATCTACAAGGGCTCCTACGAGGGGCTCTACTGCCCGAGTTGCGCGGATTTCAAGACCGGTCAGGAGGTCGGGCCCGGCGATACCTGCCCGGTTCACGGAATTGATCTGATCCACGAGAAGGAGGAGAACTGGTTCTTCAAACTCTCCGCCTTCCAGGAGCCACTGGAAAAACTCTTTGCCGACAATCCGGATTTTGTTCGTCCGCCTGAGCGTCGCAATGAGGCGCTGTCGTTCATCCGATCCGGCCTTCGCGACATCTCCTGTTCGCGTGCTGGCCTCAGTTGGGGTGTCGAGGTTCCGTGGGACCCTGAGCAGGTCTTCTATGTCTGGTTTGACGCGCTGCTCAACTATGTGACTGCGCTGCGCTTCGCCCGCGAGGGAGAGGACCTAACCGATCGCTACTGGCCGGCAAATGTGCAACTCGTTGGCAAGGACATTCTTAAGTTCCACGCAGTCTTTTGGCCGGCGATCCTGATGGCAGCAGGTCTTGAGGTTGAGCGGTCACTCGTTGTCCACGGATACCTGTTGATGGACGGTGAAAAGATGTCGAAGTCGCTCGGCAATGTGCTTGATCCATTTGAGGTGATTGAGCGCTTCGGGGCCGATGCGTTGCGCTTCTACCTGCTTCGCGAGGTCCAATTCGGGGCCGATGGCTCGGTTGGGACGGCTGGCTTTGAATCGCGTTACAACTCTGAACTCGCAAATGATTATGGGAATCTCGCCAGTCGAACGATCGCGATGATCGGCCGCTGGCGCGATGGGACCGTCGCAGCTGTTGACCATGACCCTGAGCTAGTCAAAGACTTTGAGGGAATCGATGTTCAGGTTGCTGAACTGCTTGACCGGGTTGAACCAACCCAAGCGTTAGAAGCGATCTGGGTTCGGGTCAGAAGGCTCAATCGCTTTGTTGAAGAGCAGGCGCCATGGCAAATCGCCAAGGAGCCGGAGCGCTCCGCCGAGCTCGATGTTGTTCTCGCTTCGCTCGCCGAGGGGCTGAGGTCAGTGACGGTTGCGCTGCACTCATTTATGCCTGACAGCACCACAAAGGTTCTTGCCAAGCTTGGAACGCCTGACACCGATTGGCAGGCGGCCGCCTACAAGCCATCTGGCGATGGCATGCAGGTGACTCCGATTGAGCCACTGTTCCCGAAGCCATGATCGATTCCCATACGCATCTCGATCTCTGCGAGGGGGATGGCGGGCCAAAGGTCGCTGAGACGGTCGCGGGTGCAGTTGCCGCAGGTGTCACGAAGATGCTGTCGGTCGGAACCGATGATGCAAGTTGCCTGCGCGTTCTGGCTGCGGCCGATGCCCACCCTCAAGTTTGGGCTGCGGTCGGTCGCCATCCAAACAGCACCGCGGGCTTTGATGATCAGGATCTCGAGCGGCTTGCAGGCTTTGCGGCGCACCCTCGCTGCGTGGCAATCGGCGAAACCGGTGTTGATCTGTTCCGCGATGGCGCCCCGCTTGAGGATCAACAGCGTGCCTTTGCTGGGCACTGCTCACTTGCGCGGGAACTTGACCTTGCTGTTGTCGTTCACTCACGTGCCGCCGAAGAGCAGACGCTTGAAACGCTGCGCAGCGAAGCGAAGGGGTTGAGGGTGATAATCCACTGCTTCTCAATGCCCGAGCGAATCGATGAATGCATTGCAGAGGGCTGGTGGCTGAGTTTTGCTGGGAACGTCACCTACCCATCGGCGGGTGATCTGCGGGATGCGGTTAAGCAGGTGCCAGCTGAGCGACTCTTGGTTGAAACGGACGCTCCTTACCTTGCGCCGCAGCCGGTTCGTGGGAAGCCAAATAGCCCGGCAAATGTGACGCTGACCGCCGCTGTAGTTGCAGCTGAGCGAGGCACACCGATCGACCAGTTTGACGCTGAAGTTGAGAGTGCTGCCGCCGAGGTGTTTGGCTGGTGAGTGACTCACCTGAGAGCGCGGTTGGCGCTTCGCTCCGCAGGATGCGGGAGAACGGGGTGACTCCAAACAGGGAACTCGGCCAGAACTTCCTGATCGATGCGAACCTGCTCGATGTAGTTGCAAACGCGGCCGATGTTTGCTCGTCGGACACGGTCCTTGAGGTCGGCGGCGGGCTGGGGATTCTCAGTGAGCACCTTGCCGAGCGGTCCGGTTATCTGCATGTCGTTGAGGTAGACCGCCGCCTTGAAGCACCGCTGGTTGAGGCTGTCGCACCATTTGACAACGTCAGCCTTCACTTCGGTGATGTTCTCGAACTTGACCTAAGCGAACTCGATCCTCCACCAAACAAGCTCGTCGCCAACCTTCCCTATGGAATCGCGGCACCGCTTCTGCTCAGCTCAATCGAACAGCTGCCTGAATGTCAGGTTTGGGTCTCTATGGTCCAACGCGAGGTCGGAGAGCGACTTGCAGCGGCGCCTGGATCGCGCACTTATGGAGTCCCGTCGGCGATCGCCCAGTCCTCATGTGATGTTGAGATTGTCCGGCGCGTCTCACGCAATGTTTTCCGTCCGGTTCCGCATGTTGATTCGGTGATCGTGCGGCTCAAGCGAAATGGTCCGGCTCCGCCACGCGAGGTCCGCGACCTAATTCATGCGGCATTCGCTCATCGCCGCAAGGCGCTGGCACGATCGCTTGCGCTTGCCCCTAACCCGGCGGAAGGAGTCCGCGACAGGGCGCGTGCGGCGCTTGCGACGATGGGATTGCCTGAGGATTCCCGAGCTGAGCGACTTTCAGCTGCAGACTTCGCAAGGCTCACGGAGTTGCTCGCCGCGTCGAAACCGGGGGTGAGCGGGTGAGCGAGCAATCAACGAAGTTGAGGCTTTTAGCGCCGGGCAAGATAAACCTCTGTCTGCTGCTTGGTCCGCAACGCAGTGATGGCTACCACGACTTGGCCAGCGTCTTTCTGCCACTTGACCTGTCTGATCAGCTGCTGCTTGAGACGGCGCAAGTTGGAGTCAGTGGCGACAGCGTGCGCTGTGAAGGAGTTGAAGGCGACAACCTCGCTGCAAAGGCGATCGCTTCGTGGCGCGATCACTCCGGTTGGGCTGGGCCGGCCGTCAACCTGACGATTGAAAAGATGATTCCAGTCGCAGCTGGCATGGGTGGCGGATCGGCTGATGCTGCGGCTGCGCTGCGGCTCGTCGCTGCTGCGGCAGGGCGTGAAAACGACTCGCTGCTCGATGAGATTGCACCAATGCTCGGCGCCGATGTGCCAGCAATGCTGCATGGTGGGCCGCTTTTGGGAGAGGGCGTTGGCTCGCGGATGACTGCGCTAAGCATGCCCGCCGACGCTGGCTATCTGATCGTCCCGAGCGATCACCAGCTCTCCACGGCGACCGTCTTTGCGAAGGCAGGAGAGATGGGGTTGCGGCGGGATATTGATCAACTTGCCTCAATGGCTGCGCGAGTTGTAGATATCTGCGATCAGCCCGGTTGGGTGCTTCCCGATGACCTACTTGGCTTGAACGACCTGACAGCTGCGGCACTTGAGCTGCAGCCTTCAATTGCCGATGCGCTCGCTGATGTTCTGTCAGTAGGAGCAACGAAATCGTTCATGACCGGTTCGGGCCCGACAGTAGTAGGGATCTTCGACGGGCCAGACGGATTAGACCGGGCTGCGCAGGCCGCTGCTGCGATTTCCGAACGCTGGCCACGCGCGGTGGCCTGCGCGGCGTCGCCCCGATCTGCCACGATCGAGCGACTCCAATGAGCAATGTTCTGATTACACAGGTTGTCGTTGCCGCGGCGGTGATTATTGGATTGGCAGCCTTTCTGTACCTTGTGGCGGTCCCAGCAATGAGTGCTAAGGACAGGGTTTGGGAGCGATTTGCAACGGGGTTCCTGAGCCTCTATGTGCTGCTGGTTCTAGTCGGCATTGGGGTCGCGGGTGGTGTCGCAATCATCTGGCTCTGGCCGCAGATCACCTGATTGACGCAGCAGCGATAGCCTTAGGGACAATGCCTGGGACCGAGCAACGCTCCGGTCTTGCCGGACTGGACTCCCTGACGACTGCTGTGGAGGATGGTGCCGGTTTGCCGGAAATAGTCCGCGCAGCCGCGCGGGCCCTTGACGCGAGCCTTGTTCTGATTGACCGGACTGGCACGGTGCTGGCAGTTGCGGCAAGGTCGCCGGCCGACGAGCGGGCTCTGCTTGGCGATGCGGAGGGCGTTGAAGCAATTGATCTCCGCGTCGGTGATGCCGTTGTCGGCAGCCTGAGGCTCCGTCAGCGGGGTGAGGCTGGTGATCCCGCGATTCGAAGGCTTGTTGCGACAGTTGTCGCCGGTGAGGTTGAGCGCGTCCGCGCTCCCGAGCGGGCGACGGAAGCAGCGATGGATGTCTTCCTCGCCGATGCGTTCTCTGGCCTGCTCTCAGATGAAGTCGACATTGATGCACGAGCGGCCGAACTTGGACTGTCACTTGGTAAGCAGGTGACTGTGTTGGTAGTGCGAGCGCAT